>NZ_QPFC01000161.1:0-885 GCF_003427465.1 Nocardiopsis sp. TNDT3
CACGAGCCGGTTGGTCTTGACCGCCGTGGCGCCCAGGTGCTCGCCGACCAGGTCGGCGCGCTGGGCCTCGACCACGTCGGCGCGGCCGAGCAGTCCCAGCGCCGCGAAGACCCGGCCGAGCACGCGGGCGACGGTGGTCTTGCCGGTACCGGGCGGACCGGAGAACACGAAGTGCCGCATGGGCGCCTGGTTGAGCAGCCCCTGCTCCTCGCGGAGCTTGGCCACCCGCAGCTGGGCCACGATGGAGCGGACCTGCTCCTTGACCGGCTCCAGACCGATCATGGCGTCCAGCTCGGCCAGTGCCTCCCCGATGCCGGGCGCCTCCCCGAAACCGGGCAGGCGCGAGGTCAGCTCCCGGTGGGCGGCCTCCACGTCCGAGGCGCGGACGGTGATGAGGTCCTCGGCCTCGGGCCGGGGCGCGGGCTCGGCGCCGTCCACCCCGGCGGTGACCACGCGCACGTCGCGGGCCTGGGCGGCCTTCTCCACCACCGAGCGGGCGAAGCGGCCGTTGCCGAGCTCGTCGACCACCTCGCGCTGGACCACCTGGTCGAACCTTCGCCGCAGCGCCTGGGCGGCTTCCCCGTCGAGGATGTCGCCGCGCTGGTGGACGAGGGACTCGGCGATGCGGAACAGCTCGTCGGCGGTGTAGCTGGGGAAGCTGATGCGGGTGGCGAAGCGCGAGGCCAGACCGGGGTTGGAGGCCAGGAAGGCGTCCATCTCCTTCTCGTACCCGGCCAGGACGACGACGAGCTGGTCGCGGTCGTCCTCGGCGCGCTTGAGCAGGGTCTGCACGGCCTCGTTGCCGAACCGGTCGGCCTGGCCGTCGCCCTCGTTGACCAGGGAGTAGGCCTCGTCCACGAACAGCACGCCGCCCAGCGCCCGGTC
>NZ_QPFC01000835.1:0-2863 GCF_003427465.1 Nocardiopsis sp. TNDT3
ACGACACCCCGGCCGAGCGCCGCGCGCGCCGCCAGGTCCTGGTCTGGGCGGGCATCGCGGGACTGACCGGCGCCACCAAGGACACCGTGGACCGCCTCGTGCAGCGGTGGTCCGCTCCCCACGCCCTTCGCCGGGGCCTGACCGGCCTGCTGCGCCGGGCCGCCGAGCGGGGCTCCGAGCGCCGCCGGGCCCGCGCCCAGCACCTGCTCACCACCTACGACATCGCCGCCTGACCAGTACGAACACCCAGAAGGGACACACGATGGACAGCTACTGGGAAAACTTCGCCGCCCGCGCCTACCCCGGCGACTGGGTCATGCGAGCTGAGGGAGCGCGCATGGACGCTGACCGCCGCCGCCGTGAGATCCGGACCCAGATCAGCGCCCTGCAGGACGAGATCTTCAATCTCGGCCTGGTTCTGGACGCCGAGAGCACGCGGGCCGAGCGGACCCGGCTCGGCCGGGAGATCCGTGCCCTCGAAGAGCAGATGTACACCGCCTGACCGGCTGCGATCGCCGCCCTGACCAGTACGAACACCACGAGGAAGAGGACTTCATGCGTAACCCTGACGGCTTCACCCGGATCGTGTCCTTCGACCGGATCGGCCTGCACACCGAGGTCGCGCCGCTGACCGTGCACGCCGACAACCAGATCGACTTCCTCACCCGGGTCAGCGCCTACGCCGAGCGCTACCTCGCGCCGACCACGACGGTGGAGGTGGACGCGCACCCCGACGCCGCTGAGGGCGTCGTGCACGCCAGCGTCCCGGGCGGGCGCGGCTCCACCTACCAGCGCGGCCCGCTCCTGGGCGTGCTGACGGTGTCCCTGCCCGAGGACGAGAAGCCGCTAGAGCTGTTGGAGGCGCAGATCGAGCGGTTGCAGAAGCGCCGCGCGGACCTGTTGGAGCAGCTCACCGGGGTGCCGTTCTAGGTCCGGGCGGTGCCTGTGTCCCGCCCGCCCGTCCTGCGGGCGGGGCGCGGGGACCGCCCGGTCCACCCCGGCCACCGGCCGGGACCCCACCCCTACACAGCAGTGAGCCCCGCCCGGGATTGGCGCCCTGGCGGGGCTCTTGCGCACCTGCACACCACCCACCTTGACGAGGAAGAGGCACCACAGATGCACAAGAACGAGCGTACCCGCGAGAGCGCGAGCACGATCGCCACCCGCGACTGCGCGAGCTGCTCCTGGCAGATCGTCGCCGGGTCGGCGCTGCTCGCCGACCTGGAGGCGGCCACCCACCAGGTCCAGGCCCACACCACCGTTCCCCAGCGCCTGCGCATCCGCGCCCTGGTCGAGTCCTACCGCGCGGTGCTGGGCCCGCTGCCCTCTCGGCTGCTGATCCTCGCGGTCCGCGAGGTCTTGGAGGAGCCCGCGCCGGTGCTGGCCCTGGCCCCCGTCGACGTCGACGGCTCCTGGCCCGCCGCCGACTACGCGCAGCGGGGGGCGGCCGCATGAACCACCTGATCCGCCGCCTGTTCCGGCCCTCCCACGCCCCGCGCTGCTGCGGGGCCCAGCCGATGGACTGGGACGTCATCCGCAGCCTCTACGTGTGCTGGGGCTGCGGGAAGACGCGATGAGCACCGTCCTGTTCCTGGCCGCTTTGGCCCTGCTGTGCACCGCCATCGCGGTGCTCCTGGCCGCCACCGGCGGCCGCGCCCTGGTCCACGCCGACCACCCCTTGCCCGAGCCCGCCCGACACGCCCGTCGCGCCCCGAAGGAGGACCGCTGATGTCGAAGAGGAAGACCAAGACCGCACCCGAGCCGCCGATCGGCGTCGACCCGAACGCCGCGGTCGAGGCCTGGCGCAAGCTCAACGCCGCCACCGACGAGCTGCACGGCATCGACACCACCACGTTGCGGAAGGACCCGGCCGCGAACCCGCGCACGCTGGACCAGCGCATCGCGGCCGCCGACACCATCTCCCGGGCGGTGCTGGCCGAGCAGGCCGAGACCGCCGACGACCAGCTCGCCGCCGCGCGGCGCCAGCGCCGCTCCCGCGCCCAGCGCGGGGAGCGGGCGCTGACGATGGCCGAGACCCGCGCGGACCGGGCCGCGGCCACCCTGGAGGCGATCGACGCCTACGAGGAGGCCGACAACCCCGCCGCGTCCAGCCTGGCGTTGCACGAGGCCGACCCGCGCATCCGACGGATGCTCATCGGCGTCTCGCTGGCCGGGTCGGCGGCCTCGGCGCTGGGCATCGGCGCCTGGGCGCACACGTCCTGGGACCTGCCGGTCGCGATCGGGGTCGGGGTCCTGGCCGAAGCGCTGCTCACCGTCCCGGTGATCCTGTTGCTCACGTTCCAGGGGCTGGTGCGCACCCACAACAAGGCCAGCCTCCAGGACCTGGGCGAGGACGCGAAGCGGGTGCTGGCGATCATGCTGGGCGCGATCGGCGTCCTGCTGGTGGTCTCGGTCGGCCTCAACGTCGCCGGTATCGCGGCGGGGGACACCGGGCTGCTGGGCGTGGTCGGGATCGTGGGCGCGGTCATCGCGCTGGGCGCGTCGGCGGCGTCCTGGGGCACCACCACGGTCATCCGGTCGGTGATCCGCGCCAACACCGCCCAGTGGAAGACCGAGACGTGGTCGGCCGAACGGGCGCGCCTGGAGGCCACCGCCGCCGGTGCGTTCATTCCCGAGGTCGAGGCCGACCCGGCCTCCCCGGCTCCCGAGCCGGGGTCGGTCGAGGACGAGAAGCAGGACCAGGACGCGGTGGAGGTCGAGCGGATCCGCCGGGTGCTGGAGGTGCTGGCCGAGGAGCGCATCACCGCCATGGCCGACCGGGGCATGAGCGTCTTCCAGGCGCTGCTGGACGGTATCCCGCCCGCCCCGGGCGGCGGGGAGTCCGCCCCCCGGGCGGAGGGCC
>NZ_QPFC01000836.1:0-1641 GCF_003427465.1 Nocardiopsis sp. TNDT3
CCCCCGCCCCCCGCGGCCGCAGCGGCCTCAGCCCTCCCCGGCCTCCACCGCACGCCGCACACGCTCACGCCCCGACACCACATCAGCCGCGTCCGCGACGATCCGCGAAAAATTCACCGGCTGATCCAGACTCACCATGTGCCCCGCCCGCGGCACGTTCACCAACCGACCATCCACACACGAGTCGAAGAAACGCTTCTCATGGATCCGGAAGTGGTCCCGCGCCCCGTTGATCAACCACACCGGCCCCTCATACGACGCCAACGCCGCCAACACGTCCATCTCCGAGACCGCGTCGATCACCGCCGTGGCCGCCTCCACCGCCAAACCACCCCCCAACACCGCGTCCGCCGCACCATCACGCAACGTCAACCGGTGGAACCGCTCGTTGACCGCCGCACCCTTGTCCGGCAACCGATCCATCAACACCGCCGGGATCCGGTACACCTGCGCCAACAACTGCGCGGGCTTGGCCGTACACCCGGCCGCCACCAACCCCGCCACCTTCCCCGGAGCGGCGGCCGCCGTCGCGATCGAGACGAACCCGCCCAGGCTCAACCCCACCACCAGCGCCCGGCCGCCCACACTGTCGACCGCCGTCAACACCGCGTCCACCGCACGCCCCAGCGAGAACTCCTCACCCCGCCGCGACCCGTGCCCAGGAAGATCGGGGACCACCACCGTGCGCCCCTCGCTCTCCAACAACTCCACCTGCGGGCGCCACATAGTCCCCGACACCCGCAACCCGTGCACCAGAACGATCGGCACACCCATGACCGCCTCCTCCTACCGCACCCGGTAGCGCACCGTCACCGGAGCGTGATCCGACCAACGACCCGCATGCTCGGACGCACGCTCCACCCGCGCGTCCACCGCACACCCCGCCAACCCCGGCGTGGCCACCTGAAGATCAATCCGCCACCCCGCGTCGTTGTCGAAGGCACGACCACGGTAGGACCACCACGTGTAGGGCCCCTCCTGGTCCGGATGCAACGACCGCACCACGTCCACGAACCCCGCCTCATCCAGAACCCGCGACAACCACTCCCGCTCCTCGGGCAGGAACCCCGCGTTCTTACGGTTGGCCCGCCAGTTCTTCAGATCCACCTCGGCATGGGCGATGTTCCAGTCCCCGCACACCACCAGCTCACGACCGCGCTCCTCCACCTCGGCCCGCCGCTTGACCAGATACGGCAGGAACGCCTCCATGAAACGCTCCTTCTCCTCCTGGCGCTCGGTGCCCACCTCACCCGAGGGCAGGTACAGGCTCGCCACCGTCACCCCACCCAGGTCCACCTCCACATACCGGCCCGCGTCCTCGAACTCGGCATGCCCGAACCCCACCCGCACCTCGTCGGGCTCACGCCGCGAGTACACCGCGACCCCCGCACGCCCCCGCGCCGCGGCCGGAGCCAACACCACGTGCCACCCCTCAGGCGCCACCACACCCGCCGGCAACTGCTCGGCCTCGGCCCGCGTCTCCTGAAGGCACACCACATCGGCGTCCGTGCCCGCCAACCACCCCACGAACCCCGGATCCTTCTTCGCCGCGGCCCGCAACCCGTTCACGTTCACCGATGACACAGTCAAATAAGTCGTATCCACAGGCAAAGCCTAGCCACACCCCGACTCAGCCGCCCC
>NZ_QPFC01000837.1:0-1204 GCF_003427465.1 Nocardiopsis sp. TNDT3
GACGCACGACGGCGCCGATACTGGGAACAAGGAGGACCCACCACACGCCCAGGAGGCCAGACGATGACCTACCGGCTCATCGCCGACACCGCCATGGTCGTGCACCTGGCCTTCCTCGCCTACCTCGCCCTCGGCGGATTCCTCGCCTGGAAGTGGCCCCGCACCCTGTGGATCCACCTCGGCTGCGCCCTGTACGGACTCGCCATCACCCTCATCGGCTGGCCCTGCCCCCTCACCCACGTCGAGAACTGGGCCCGCCGACGCGCCGGACAACAAGGACTGCCCCCGGAAGGCTTCATCGACCACTACCTCACCGGTATCGTCTACCCCGCCGAGCACCTGCTCACCGCACAGCTCACCGTCGCCCTCGCCGTCCTCACCTCCTGGGCAGGACTCCTCATCCTCACCCGAAGACGCACACGCAACACCACCCCGAACCGCGCGTAAAGATCGCGAATGGATTGGCCCGCCAACCATTTCCCCGCCCCGCACACGGACGTACCGTCGAAGACATGACCGTTGTGACCTGGGACTCCCTTCGCGCCGCAGAACACTTCACCATGCGAAACGCCCGGCTCATCGACCGGCTCCGCTTCGCCCACCTCTTCCAGAACGGACCCACCGAACCCGTCCGCTCCGCACTCTCCGCCTACCGCAACCTCGACGGCGGCTACGGCAACGGACTCGACCCCGACCTGCGCGGACACACCAGCCAACCCGCCGCCACCGAGATCGCCCTGCGCTACCTCGACGACCTCGGGCCCATCCCCACCACCCTCGGCACCGGCATCTGCCGCTACCTCACCACCGTCACCAACCCCGACGGCGGCCTGCCCTGCGTACGACCCAACGTCCGCCACACCGAAGCCGCCCCCTGGTGGCAGCAGCACCACGACTTCACCAGCGACCTCGGACTCACCGCACTCCTCGCCGGATACCTCCACAAACACAACATCAGCCACACCTGGCGCGACAACGCCACCGCCTACTGCTGGAAACGCATCAACGCCCTGCACTGGACCGACCCCCACCAGGCCATCGGCATCTGCACCTTCCTCCAACACGTCCCCGACCGCGACCGCGCCCTGCGCACCACCAGCCGACTGCACCCCATGATCCGCGCCGTCATCGACACCGACCCCAAACCCAACCCGCGCCGACACGCCCACACCGCACTCGACATCGCCACCCACCCCGACCACAT
>NZ_QPFC01000838.1:0-6613 GCF_003427465.1 Nocardiopsis sp. TNDT3
GGGGGGGGGGGGGCGCCGGATCCGCTACTCGGAGGGTTCGGGCAGGGGCGGGCACTCGATGGTCGGATTGACCCCCATGTAGTTCAACGGCCCGACGAAGATGGTTCCGACGGTGTGGCCCAGCGTCGAGCACGAGGTCTCGTCGCTGCTGAACAGACCGCGCTGGAACGCGGCGATCAGCCCGACGAGCAGCCACAGGACGACGAGGGTCGAAAGAACGATGCGTACTCGCACGCTCTGCCTCCAGGGGATGGGGGGTAGATCGGTTGTCTTCGCCGCAGACCTATACCCGCGAGACGCGACGTTTCACCCGGTCCCGCCTCCCGCTTCCGCGCGGATCCGCTCCCCGTACGGAACGCGCGCCGTCCCCCGGTCCGGGGCCATCCGGCTCAGCGGGTCCGGCTTCGAGTCCGTTCGGCGGCGCCCCTCCACCAACCACGTCTATGCCGCCGGTGGTGAGGGCCGGTCCGGGCCTGAAAAGGCGGATCACACCGGCCGTGCGCACCGACGCTCAGGCGGTCGCCAGCGCGGTGCGCCGCGTACGCACCGCGAAAGCGGTGAACACCACCGCGGCGGCCACGGCTGTGGCGAGCATGACCGCGGTCATGCTGGACAGGGTCACCGGGCCGGTCAGCCCGGCGGTCGAGGCCAGGCCGGAGCCGATGCCGAACTGGAGCGTGCCCAGCAGGGCCGAGCCGCTTCCGGCGATCTTCGGCGGCTGTCCGTCCAGGGCCAGCGCCGTGGCGTTCGGCGACACCAGACCGGTGAACACCATCATCACGAACAGCGCGGCGGTCACCGTCACCAGGCTCGCGCCGCCCGAGGACCCCAGCAGCGCCAGCGCGGCCACCGAGGCGATCGACCCGGCCAGGCCCAGGAACAGGCGGCGGTGGATCTCCACCCGGCGGATGAGGTAGGCGTTCAGCTGGTTGCCGATGATCATGCCGAGCGTGGTCACCGCGAACACCAGGCTGAACTCCTGGGCGCTGGCCCCGAAGCGCGAGTGGGCCACGAACGAGAACGTCGAGATGTAGGTGAAGCTCATCCCGAAGCTCAGCGCGAGCGTGAGCGTGGGAGCGGTGAAGCGGATGTCGCGCAGCAGGCGGCCGAACACCCGCAGCTGCGCACGCGGACTGACCCGCTCGCGCTGCTCGGGCGGCAGGCTCTCGGGCAGGCCGAACAGCACCAGTGCGAAGGTCGCCAGCCCGGTCGCGCCGAGCACGGCGAAGAGCAGCTGCCAGGGTCCGAAGAAGAGCAGCTGGCCGCCCAGGATCGGGCCGAGCATGGGGGCCAGGCCGGAGAGCAGCACCAGCCGGGAGAAGAAGGTGGCGGCGGCGTCGCCGTCGAACACGTCCCGCACGATCGCGCGCGAGATCACCAGTCCGGCCGCGGCCGACAGCCCCTGGCCGAAGCGCAGCAGGCTGAACATCTCCACGCTGCTCACCGTCGCGATGGCGAGGGTGGTGGCGGTGAACACGCCGATGCCGACCAGCAGCGGCGCGCGGCGCCCCCAGCGGTCGCTGAGCGGGCCGATGACGAGCTGGCCCAGGGCCAGACCGGCCATCACCGAGGTCAGGGTGAGCTTGACGCTGGCCTCGCTGGTGCCCAGGTCGGCGGCGATCTGGGGCAGCGCGGGCAGGTACAGGTCGGTGGCGAGCGGGCCGATCGCGGACAGCACGCCGAGGACCAGGACGAGCAGCAGCGTGCGGCGGCGCGTCCGGGCCGTGGCGGCCGTGGCCTCCTGGCGGGCCGGACCGGCCTGCTGCGGCACGTCGTGGTGGTGCGGGGGGTTGTGGGCGGACGGGACGTTCTGGGCGTCCGGGACGACCTGGACGTCCGTGGTGATCTGGGCACGACGATTCGGACGTGCGGAAGCAAGGGTCACCGAGGCTCCAACGCGGGGAAAGGTATCGACAAGCGGTGCGCGGTACGCGGGGGGCGCCGTGAACCGCCTTCGGGCGGGGCGCCGACAGAAGTCCCGTGAGAGGACCAGAGGGTCCCGGGATCACTTCCGCCTCCAACACAAGGCTAGGAGCAGGCAATCCCCGCTTTACCCAACACGTCGAGTGATCCGAATTACGGTGTTGGAATGCCCTGCTGGTAAAGGGATTCGGTCCGCTGTGACGACGCCCATGCGGGGATGGGGGCCGTCGGGTCCTCGGGTTCCGCTCATTCCCCCGGCCGCGTGGTGCCCGATTCCCCATGGTTACCCCGTGGTAGTTCCGCTGGGCGAAACACGCCTTTCGGCAGCGTGTTCTGTGAAGAAAAGAGCGGACCTGGGAGGCACGCCCCAGGAGCTCACAGGCCTGTGGGGCCGTGGGGCCGGCCTCTGGAGGCCGCACGCCGCGAGCACCGGCAGGGGAATTCCCCGGAAAGGTGTGCTAGCCTGACCGGGTAAGGGTTTACGGGAAAAGGAAAATAACTTTCTTCGGCCTTGATTCCGGCATTTTTCCGGTTATTCTCGGCATATGCCGAACCCCCTTTCTCCCGTCGTGCTGTCCGCGTCCGTGATGACCCACCCCCGCCGGATCGCCGCCGCGCGCCGCGTCCTGGACTCCCTCGGGATCGAGGACGCCTGCCTGGCCGTGGACCCCGAGCCCGACGGGCCGCCCAGCTCCCTGCGCGCCTCCCAGGTCGCCTTCTCCAGCGCGGAACGCTTCGACTCCACCCACCACCTCGTCCTCCAGGACGACGTCCGCGTGTGCGCGGATTTCGCCGACTCCGTGCGCGACGCGGTGAAAAGGCATTCCGAGGCCGCGCTCTCCCTTTTCGTGGAATGGGGTTCGCGCACCGCCTACCTGGCCCGGTGGGCGGTGTTCACCGGAGCCGGAGCGGTCCCGGTGGTCAACCCGTACATGCCGACTCCCGCCCTGCTCCTGCCGCGCGAACCGGCCCTGGACATGGGCCGCTACCTGCGCGGCGCCGGGGGCCGCTCCGACGACCGCGCCGCCCTGCGGTTCCTGCGGGAGCGCGGCACCCCCGCCCTGGTCGCGGCGCCCAACCTGGTCGAGCACGAGGACCTGCCCAGCATCAAGGGCAACGACGAACACGGGCTCCGGCACTCGGCCTGCTTCGCGGCGGAGGGCGCCCGCTTCGCGGGGCCGGTCCTGGACCTGCCCCCGCTGCTGCCGTTCCTGCGCTGGAACACCGGGGAGGCCGTGGTCATCGACACCGGCAACGACGTGCCCGAGGCCCACCGGCCCACAGCGCGGGTGCTGGAGGAGTGGGGCGCGGCGCCGGGTGAGCTGAGCCGGGACTGCGCCGAGCACCTGGGCGCCGATTCCGGGCCGCTGTTCGCGCTCTGGGCCACCGCCGCCGCCTTCGGCGCGGTCCAGGAGCTGCACTGGCCGGGCACGGTGGCGGGCCTGCGCGCCCGCCGGGACGACCCCCTGGTCGGGCGCGCGCTGGCCACCTTCGCGCCGGGCGCGCTGCGCGTCGTCCTGGCCCCGGACCGGCTGGCGCGGCTCTCCGGGCGGCTTGTGCCGGCGGTGCTCGCCGCCATGGAGTACGGGGCCCGCCTCACCGCCGCCCGCCCCGTCTGAGCGGGGCGGGCGGCGGCGGTGCGCCTCCGGCCGCCGCCCCGGACACCGAGGGCGCGGCCCGGATGGCGGGCCGCGCCCACCGCGGCCCTCAGTGTCCCCGGTCGATCCACTCCTGGAGGTGGGGCGCCTCGGCGCCGATCGTCGTGGACGGGCCGTGCCCGGTGTTGACCACCGTGTCCTCCGGCAGGCTGAACAGCCGGTCGCGGATGGACTCCACGATCGTCGGGAAGTCCGAGTAGGACCGTCCCGTCGCCCCCGGGCCGCCCTGGAACAGGGTGTCGCCGCTGAACAGCACGCCCAGGTCGGGTGCGTACAGGCACACCGCGCCCGGGGCGTGGCCCGGGGTGTGCAGGACGGTCAGCCTGGTCCCGGCGATGGTGATGTCCTGCCCCTGGGACAGCTCCGCGTCGGGCGCGCGGTCCGGGTGGGTCATGTCCCACAGCACCCGGTCGGCCGGGTGCAACAGGATGGGCGCGCCCGTGGCCTCGGCCAGCGCCGGGGCCGCGTTGACGTGGTCGTTGTGCGCGTGCGTACACACCACCGCCACGAGTTCGCGGTCGCCCACCGCGCCCAGGATCGCGCCCGCGTCGTGCGCGGCGTCGATGACCAGGGCCTGGTCGCGGTCGCCCACGATCCAGACGTTGTTCTCGACCTCCCACTCCCCGCCGTCCAGGGCGAAGACCCCCGAGGTGGTCAGGTGTTCCACGCGCGCGCCGCTCACAGGACCACCACCGAGCGCAGGACGTCGCCGCGTTCCATCCGGGCGAAGGCCTCCTCGACCTCGCCGAGTCCGATCTCCTCGGTGACGAAGCCGTCCAGGTCCAGGCGTCCCTGGAGGTAGAGGTCGATGAGCACCGGGAAGTCACGCGAGGGCAGGCAGTCGCCGTACCAGGAGGACTTCAGCGCCCCGCCGCGGCCGAACACGTCCAGCAGCGGCAGGTCCAGGCGCATCTCCGGGGTGGGCACGCCCACCAGCACGACCGTGCCCGCCAGGTCGCGCGCGTAGAAGGCCTGCTCGTAGGTCCTGGGGGTGCCCACGGCGTCGATCACCACGTCGGCGCCGAAACCGCCGGTCAGGTCGCGGATGGTCTCGACCGGGTCGGTGAAGGAGGCGTTGACGGTGTGGGTGGCGCCGAACCCGCGCGCCCATTCGAGCTTGCGGTCCTCCAGGTCCACGGCGATGATCCGTCCGGCCCCGGCCAACCGCGCGCCCGCGACGGCCGCGCTGCCCACGCCGCCGCAGCCGATGACGGCCACCGAGTCCCCGATGCCCACGCCGCCGGTGTTGATGGCGGCGCCGATCCCGGCCATGACCCCGCAGCCCAGCAGACCGGCCGCGGCGGGCGAGGCCTGCGGGTCCACCTTGGTGCACTGCCCCGCGGCGACCAGGGTCTTCTCCGCGAACGCGCCGATGCCCAGGGCGGGGGAGAGTTCGGTGCCGTCCTCCAGCGTCATCCGCTGCTCGGCGTTGTGCGTGTCGAAGCAGTACTGGTGCCGTCCCCGGCGGCAGGCACGGCAGTCCCCGCACACCGCGCGCCAGTTCAGGATCACGTGGTCACCCGGCGCGACGGTGGTCACGCCCTCGCCCACGGACTCCACCATGCCCGCGGCCTCGTGCCCGAGCAGGAAGGGGAACTCGTCGTTGACGCCGCCCTCGCGGTAGTGCAGGTCGGTGTGGCACACCCCGCACGCCTGCACCCTGACCACGGCCTCGCCGGGGCCCGGATCGGGCACGACGACCGTGGTGATCTCCACCGGCGCCCCCTTGGACCGGCAGACCACCCCTTGTACCCGCTGAGACATCTTCGCTTACCCCCACACGTGGCCGGAGGCGGCGCGGGTACGCGCCGCTTCCGGCACCATTCCCCACCCGCGTCACACCTATCCCGGTCGCGGGGCCTCCTCCTGCCCCGGACGCCCTCCCACCGGTTCCCCGGGGTGCGGCCGGGGAGCGCCGGTCACGCCCCCGAGCCCGGGCGGACGATCATGAGCACGACGACGGACGCCCACACCAGGTTGTAGATCCCGGTGATCATCGACAGCGTGCGCAGCGCGCGGGGGTCGCCGGGCTCGCGGAGCGCCTCGCGCTGGCGGGGGTAGATCAGCGCGGCCAGCATCAGGCCCGCCAGGGCCGTGAGCAGCATCGAGACGATGACCCAGATCTCGCCCATCCGGCCCTGGAGCAGGGCCAGGGCGATCCCGACGGCGGGGACGACGATCCCGGCGACGGCGTAACCGCGGGTGGTGCGGTGCAGCAGGGCGGCCACGGCGGCGTCGCGTTCACCCGGGTCGCGCCCGTCGGGGGAGCGGGCGCCCGGGGGCGTGCCCGCGGCCCCCGCGTCGGCGGCGCCGACGGTGGCGGGCACGGCGACGGGGGCGAACCGCGGGAAGAGGCTGGCCGCGACGGTCGATCCGCCGACGAACACGATGGCGGCGAGCACGTGGACCGAGAGCAGCAGGTGTTCCATGAGATGTCCTTCTTCCTTCAGGGTGCCTGAAGCATACCCCTGGCTTCAGGCAGCCTGAAGGAGGGGTCGGTGCACGACCCCGGAGGTGATCCGGGAAACGGGAGAGGCGGTGGACCGCCGGTCTCAGGAGCCGCCCGGGGCGCCGAAGGCCTCCCGCGCGGCCTCGCCCACCCGCCGCCGCACGGGGTCGGCGTCCGGCCCGAACATCGCGGTGTCCACCGAGGCCACCGCCTGCCTGGCCGCGTCGAGCAGGCGGGCGCCCTCGTCGGTGATCTCGATCGCCGAGGCGGCCCCGGCCCGCGACGTGTGGTCGCGCACCAGGCCCGCGGCGACCAGCGACTTCACCGAGCCGTGCACGCTCTGGACCGTGATCCCCGACATCCGCGCCAGATCGCTGAACGAGGCGCCCGGAACCCCGGAGATGTGGCCGAGCAGCCCGAGCCGGGCGACCGTCAGGTCCAGGGGCGCGAGCGCGGCGTTCAGTTCGGTCTCGATACCGCGCGCCAGGGTCAGCAGGATGATCGAGGGACTGGTCACGGGCGGTCCGGGGCGGCTGTTCTCGGTGCTCACACCCCCAGTCTCCCCCACCGCGCGGGGCGGATC
>NZ_QPFC01000839.1:0-3118 GCF_003427465.1 Nocardiopsis sp. TNDT3
GTCCCGGGCGTCCTGGGCGGCCGGGTCGCCGCCGGTGGTCCGGTTCTGACCGGACAGACCGTCCACCGCGGTGCTGAGCGCCCGGTACCGCTCGGGGGTCGCGTCGAGCGCGTCCACGAGGTCGGCGACGGCGTCCTCCTGCTCGCCCGCGGCCTCCCGGGCGCTGGTCGCCGAGGTGTCCGCGTCCGCCGCCTCGGAGACGGTCGTCCGGACCCGTTCGATGAAGGCGTCGCGGTCGGGTTCGGGCATCCTCGCGCGGGCGTCGTCGCGGGCGGTGGTGAAGGCGTCGCGGGTGGTGGTGGCGTCGGTGTGCGCCGTGTCCGCCGCCGTGCGCGCGTCGCGTGCCCGCCGTTCGGCCCCCGGTGAGGGGGCGCCGTCGGTCCCGGACGCGGGCGCGCCTCCTTCCGTCCCGGCGGCGGGTGCTCCGCCCTCAGAGCCGGTGAGGACGCGGGTGCCCTGCCGGATGTCGGCCCTGCCGTGGTCCAGGGAGGTGGAGAGGCCGTTCGCGGCGTCGCGTGCGTCACGGGCCTCCCGGATCGCCGTGTCCGCGGTGTCGGAGGCCTGCTGGACCCGCGCGTCCACGGTGTCCGTGTTCTGCTCCTGTCCGTCCCGGAGGCCGCTGGAGCCGCCGGGGTCCCGGACGGGGGTGTCGGGCTCCGGCGCACGCAGGTTCAGCTCCGACATGAAGCGGTCGACCAGTGTCTGGCTTGCCCCCGAGGGCGCGGGCGACGGGTCCGGCGGGGTCACGGTGACGGTCGGCTGGGACTCTCTCGCGGCCGTGGTGGTGCCATCGGTGTTGCCGGTGGTCGTCGTGGTTCCGGAGGTGACGCCCCTGTCGCCGGTGGTACCGGTGTTCCCCGTCCTGTTGCCGGTGCTCCCCTCGGTCCCCGTGGTCGTGTTCCCGGTGACCGGTGTGCGGGTGGCCGTCCCGTCGCCGCTGACCGCGTGCACGGGGGGAGCGGTGCCGCCGTCCGGCCCCTGACCGGCCTCCCCCAGCGTGGTGCGCGTGGTGTTCACGGTCTCGACCAGGGCGTCGATCTGGCGGTCGAAGTCGCGCAGCGCCTCCTTGTACTTGTCCTCCTGCTCCTTGTACGCGCTCTCGGCGCTCTCGTCGCCCGGCTCGGCGGCGAACCTCTCGGCCAGGCCCTCCAGCGGTGCCCGGGTGTCGGCGTACGCGGCCTCCGCCTTGCCGAACTCCTCCCGCGCCTGGTTGAGCCGGTCCATGGCGGGGGCCATGCCCTTCGCCTGGTCCGGCGTGAGGAAGCCCATCGCGATGGCGTCGGCCTCCGAGAACCAGCCGGCCATCCTGACCGTGACGTCGTCCACGCCCCAGCGGGTGGGCCGGGAGTAGAACGGGGTCGGCGCCAGGCTCGGGTCGTTCTGGTGGAAGGCGGCGGGCGCCTTGAGCTTGCTGCCCGCGGCGAACGCCCAGGTGGCGTCGTACTCCACCAGGTAGACGGGTCCCTGGCGGAGCTTGTCGGACTCCTGGTAGCCCTTGACCGCCTGGTTGGAACCCCTCTCGGAACCGTGGGACGAGCTGGTGTTCACGGCCGCCGAACCGGTGTGGATGCCCTCGTGGCCGTCGTAGGGGACGCCGCCGGTGGTCAGCCCGGACGGGCGGAACTCCCCGCCGCGGCCCTGGCTCCCGCCGTGGGAGTCGCCGGCGCTGTTCGTCCTGGGCTGGACGCGGGAGTCGCTGAGCTGGCTGCCCGGCAGAGCGTCCAGGATCTTCGCCCCGCGGTTGCTCGGCACGACCTTGGCGCCCCACTCCGTGCGGCTGATGTCGGTGAACTGCACCCCCTCGGAGTTGCGCGAGGCCGACGGGTACACCGCCTTGAGGGCCTTGTCGCTGAGGCTGTGGTCGATCTCGTTGTACACCGGGTCCTGGCCGTAGGCGTCGGCGAGGTAGGCGCGCGCCGCGTCCGCCGCGGCCCGGGTGGGCTGCCCCCCCTCGGGGGTGCCGGGGGGCGGCTGCCAGCCCAGGGACTGCGCGATGACGACGTTGGCCTTGTCGCGCAGCGCCTGTCCGCCGTCCTGCACCATGGCCGGTTTGGTGATGGCGCTGTCGTTGCCGGGCCGGGGACCGGCGTCGTTCGTCCAGGCGCGCAGGGCCTCGGACACGGACGCGTGGACGGGGGCGGCGGGCCGCCGCGTCGTGCCGCCGTCCTCCGCGGTGGCGGGGGCTCGGTCGTTTCCGGTCGTGTCGGTTCCCGTCCGGTCGCCGGTGGCGTCCTCGCCCTCCGGGGCCGGAGCGGTGTTCCGATCGGCGGGAGCGGTCCGCGTGGAGCCGGTGCCTTCCGTGGACGTGGTGACGGCGGGGGGAGGCGCCGACAGGTCGGCGCCGGTGCTCCGCGCGCCGTCCCCCGTGGTGGTCGCGGTGGTGGTCGTCGCCGGGGGGTCGAAGGTCATGTACGCGAACGGGTACAGCGTCTCGACCCGCCCGCTGTCGGCGGTGCCCGTGTACGTCGAACGCGGCGGGTTGCCGTTCTCCCCGCCCTTGGGCTCGCCGAGTTCGAGGGTGAGGGTCAGCCTCGTGTCCGCGCCGACCTTGGCGTACGGGGTGTTCAGGTGCAGCTCGGTGGTGCGGGCGTCGTCCTGTGACTGCCCGGAGGAGCGCCCGTCGTTGCCGGAGGAGGAGACCGCCCCGGCGGGGGCGCCGAACAGCGGGCGGTGCTCCGGCTGATCCTCCGAGCCCTGGTCGTCCTGGGCGTAGGGGAGGGGTTGCAGCAGCACGCCGTCCGCGCCCACCGTCGTCCCGGTCCCCCTGCTCCGGGAGTCCGCGTCGGTCGCCTTCCACGTGTGCGACTCGATGTAGTAGCCGGACTGGCCGACGTACGAGACCTCGGTGCGGCTCGGGTCCCTGGTCAGGTTCACGTAGACCTTCGCCGGGGTGGCCGAGCGCATGGCGTGCGGACGCGAGTCCGAGGTGGGCTCCGGCCCCAGCGCGCGGACCTTGACCGGCACCGGCACGGTGGAGTCCGGATTCTGGCCCAGGTGCGTGGTCAGTTTCTGGAGCAGGAGCTCCCGGCCGCCGCTCGTCAGCTCCAGTCCGTTCGAGGCGAGGTCGTTCACCAGCTCCTGGATGGCGGCCTCGGGGTCGGCGGGCTGGATCTGCCTG
>NZ_QPFC01000840.1:0-8330 GCF_003427465.1 Nocardiopsis sp. TNDT3
GGCGCGGACCGCGCCGCCGCCCTTCACCCCGAGGGAGCACCATGGCCGAGAGCGGCGTCGTGGTCGTCGACAAGCCCGCCGACTGGACCTCGCACGACGTGGTCGCCAGGACGCGCGGGCTCGCGCGCACCCGCAGGGTCGGCCACGCGGGGACCCTGGACCCGATGGCCACCGGGGTCCTGGTGCTGGGCATCGAGAAGGGCACCAAGCTCCTGGGCCACCTGACCCTGACGGAGAAGGTCTACGAGGCGACGATCCGCCTCGGTCTGACGACCAACACCGACGACGCCGAGGGCGAGCCCCTCGTGCGCGCGGACGCCTCCGGGGTCGGAGAGGAGGCCGTGCGCGCCGCCGTCGGCAGGCTCACCGGGCAGATCCAGCAGGTTCCGCCCCAGGTCAGCGCGATCAAGGTGGACGGCAAGCGCGCCTACAAGTCGGCGCGCGAGGGCAAGGAGGTGGCCCTCAAGGCCCGCACGGTCACCGTCGCGGAGTTCACGGTCACCGACGTGCGCCGGGTCCTTGACGCCGACGGGGAGTTCGTGGACGTGGACGCCTCCGTCACCTGCTCCAGCGGCACCTACATCCGTGCGCTGGCCCGTGACATGGGCGCCGACCTGGGCGTGGGCGGGCACCTGACGGCGCTGCGGCGTACCAGGGTGGGCCCCTACGACCTGTCCCGGGCGCGCACGCTGGACGAGCTGGCCGAGGAGTTCACGCAGGTCCCGCTGGCCGAGGCCGTGGCCGCGGCCTTCCCGGCGCGCGCCCTGAGCGGGGACGAGGAGCAGCGGATCCGGCACGGCAACCGGATCGAGCCGGACGGGTCCGGAAGCGGCCCGGTCGGCCTCTTCGCCCAGGACGGCCGCGTCATCGCCCTGGGGGAGAACCGCCGCGACCACATGAAGCCCGTGGTGGTCTTCGAACCCGCCTGACACCGCGCGGACCCGCCCGGTCAGGCGGTCCCCAGGAACCGGGCGAGGGCCGCGGTCAGCTCGCCGGGGCGTTCCACGGACGGCAGGTGGCCGGTGTCGGGCATCTCCAGCAGCCGCGCCCCGGGCACGCCCCCGGCGTACAGGTCCGCGACCTCCCGTACCTGGGCGATCTCCGACATCCCCTTCACCACCAGCGTCGGCACGGCGATCTCGCCCAGGCGGTCGCTGGCTGGCCGCTCCGGCCAGCGGGTGGTGGCGACCGGCCCGGACCACTCGCGGGCGAACATCTCGCGCAGCATGAGCAGCACCAGGTCCCAGGCCTCCGGCGGCAGGTCCTCGGGCACCCGCCCGGGGCCCAGCACCATGAACCGGGCCTGGGCCTCGGCCATCGCCGCCACGTCCCCGGGATCGGGGTCGGCGCGTCCCGCCCGGTACACCTCCAGGCGTTCGTGGGGGACGGCGCCCAGCACCATCTTGCGCGCCTCGCGCACGAAGACCTCCGGCCACTCGTGCCCTGACATCCCCGGACAGACCAGGGCCAGTGCCCCCACCCGTTCCGGGGCGGCCAGCGCCGCGTCCACGCAGTAGGCGCCCCCGAAGGAGGCGCCGACCAGGGTCGCCCGGTCGATCTCCAGGGCGTCCATGAGGGCCAGCAGGTCCTCGTGGTGGTCGACGGGGCCCTCGTGGTCGGCGGAGCCGCCGTGGCCGCGCCAGTCGTAGCGGACCACCCGGTGGGTCTTCGCGAACTCGGTGAACTGGTGGTCCCACATGCGCCGGTCGGCCACACCGGCGTGCACGAAAACGATCGCGGGACCGGAACCGGCCTCGTCGTACGCCAGTCGGGTCGCACCCGTGTCGATCATCGCCATCGGTGCACGGTAACCGCCCCGCGCACGTGTGCCAACCCGGCTCCGCCGCGGGCGGAGCGGCCGGGCGCGCGCCCGGGCCTCAGCCGCGGCGGAGCCCGGCGTCCTCCAGTTCCTCCCGGGCGACGGGACTTCCCGTAACCGCCATACGAAGAGAGCGGACTGGCGTGAATGATGTACAACCCGCGACACGATTGGCTGGAATTCACGCCATGACGACGCTTCCGCTGGCCGAGGCCAGAAACAACCTGTCCAAGATCGTCGATGAGGTGGAGAGAACGCACGACGCCGTCACCATCACCCGCAACGGCAGGCCCAGTGCCGTGGTGATCTCCGTGGACGACTACGAGTCGATGATGGAGACCTTCGCCCTTCTGGACAGTCCGGAGGAGCAGGCGAGTCTGGCCCGGGCGAAGGAGGAGTACGAACGCGGGGACGTGGTCACCGGTGACGAGATGGCCGAGCTCATGCGAGAACGTGCGCGCAGGGAGACGGAAACGTGAGCGACCGGTACGAAATCGTCCTGGCCCGTACCGCGCGCCGTGCCCTGTCCGAGACGTTGCCTGACAAGGTGGCCACGGCGGCATGGGAGCTGATTCGGGGAGACCTCAGGGAGAACCCCCGCAAAGTGGGGAAACGACTCAATCCCCCCTACGGTCAGGAACGGGTCGCCCGCCGTGCCACTTACAGGATTCGATTCGGCATAGACGACGATAAGGGCGTCATCGTCGTCTGCGACATTCGGGGGCGGGCCGACGCCTACCACTACTCGGTCGGGCGCTGACCTTCGGTATCCGCTGGAGCGGTGGTCCGGCGTGTGCTGGGCCACACACCCCTTGTGTCGGTGGGGGACCCGCGGACGTGGCACCCTTGGTTCGTGCGGGTTCCGGGCGCGCTGGGCGCCACGGGCTCCGCGCGGACCACGAGCAGCGACGAGCAGGGGAGCCGGACGTGCGGCGATGGGACGGGCTGGAGGGCGTTCTCTCCGGGTGGGGGCGCTCCGTGGTGGCGGTCGGCGTGTTCGACGGAGTGCACCGTGGCCACCAGGCCATCCTGGAGACCGCGGTCGGGCACGGGCGCGAACTCGGCCTCCCGGTCACCGTGGTGACCTTCGACCCCCACCCGCAGACGGTGCTGCGCGGCACCACCCCGCCGGTGCTCACCCCCCTGGAGCGGCGGGTGGAGCTGCTGACCGAGTACGGCGCCGACGCCGTGTGCGTCCTGCCCTTCACCAAGGACCTGTCCTCCCTGACCCCGGAGGAGTTCGTCCAGCGCGTCCTGGTCGACCGCCTGCACGCCGCGGCCGTGGTCGTGGGCGAGGACTTCCGCTTCGGCCACCGCGCCTCGGGCGACGTCGCCGCGCTGGCCGCGCTGGGCGCCGAGTACGGCTTCACCGCCGACGGGGTCGCCCTGGTCGCGGACGGCGACACCATCACCTCCACGCGCGTGCGGGGGCTGCTCGCCGAGGGCGACGTGGCCGGGGCCGCCGAGCTGCTGGGCCGCCCGCACCGGGTCGGGGGCGAGGTCGTGCACGGCGCCGCGCGCGGCCGCGAGCTGCTGGGCTTCCCCACCGCCAACATGGACCTGCTCCCCGACACCGCCGTCCCCGGCGACGGCGTCTACGCGGGCTGGCTCCACCGCTCCGAGCCCGCCCCGGGGCAGGAGTCGCGCTGGCCCGCCGCCATCTCCGTGGGCAGCAACCCCACGTTCGACGGCGCCGAGCGCACCGTGGAGGCCTACGCCCTGGACCGCGACGACCTGGACCTGTACGGGCTGCGCATGACGGTGGACTTCACGGTGCACATCCGCGGTCAGGAGCGCTTCGACAGCATCGACGAGCTGATCGTCGCCATGCGCCGGGACGTCGACCGCTGCCGCGAGGTCCTGCGCGCCGGGTAGGGCGCGGAGCGGGGGAGACCCCACCCGTGCCCGGCCACGGTCCGCCACCTCGTGCTCTGCGGTAGGGTGGTCGTTGTCCACGTGTGCCCACGGCCGGTCGCCTCCGCGCGTACCGTCGCCGGGGGAGCGCGGCGCACCCACGCCGTCGGCGGCGGGCCGCGCACCACACGCGACGGTGACTGTTCGTACGCGCGGTCACCGCGTCTGTTCCCGGTCGCGCACCGGGTTCCACACCGCGTACCGACTTTCCAGTGAAGGAGCGACGTGTCGATCGACACCGCCACCAAAGAGAAGATCATCGCCGAGTACGCCACCGGCGAGGGTGACACCGGTTCCCCCGAGGTCCAGGTCGCGCTGCTCACGCACCGCATCACCGAGCTGACCGAGCACCTCAAGGGCCACAAGCACGACCACCACAGCCGCCGCGGCCTGCTGCTGATGGTCGGTCGCCGCCGCCGTCTGCTCAAGTACATCGCCAAGCAGGACATCACCCGCTACCGCTCGCTCATCGAGCGTCTGGGTCTGCGCCGCTAGGTTGTCGGCGGGAGTGGCTTCGGCCGCTCCCGCTTTGTTAGTAAGGTGTGACACGACGGTGGTCATGCGCCGCCGTCCACCCCGGTTCCACAGTGAGAACCACCCGCTCCCCACCCCGGCGCAGAGTCGGGGCCGGTCCTCGGTAGTGGTCCCCGGACATTCCCCTCAGGGCATGCCGTGGGCTTCGATCGATGACCGGCCGTCATCAACTCCGGGGCACGGACGCGGGAAGACGAACAACGAGCGCCGGCACGCCTCGCGTGCCGGGCGCCACGAACGCGAACACGTGTAGTAGGAGGTCGCCCATGGAGGGCGTGTACTCGGCCGAAGCCGTCATCGACAACGGCTCCTTCGGCACCCGCACCATCCGCTTCGAGACCGGTCGCCTGGCCCGCCAGGCCGCCGGATCGGCCACGGTGTACCTGGACGACGAGACGGTCGTCCTGTCCGCCACCACCGCCTCGAAGCGCCCCAAGGAGAACCTCGACTTCTTCCCCCTGACGGTGGACGTCGAGGAGCGCATGTACGCCGCGGGCCGCATCCCCGGCTCCTTCTTCCGGCGTGAGGGCCGTCCCTCCGAGGACGCCATCCTCACCTGCCGCCTGATCGACCGGCCGCTGCGCCCGTCGTTCAGGAAGGGCCTGCGCAACGAGATCCAGATCGTCGAGACGGTCCTGGCCCTGCACCCCGAGCACCTGTACGACGTCGTCGCCATCAACGCGGCCTCGATGTCCACCCAGATCGCCGGGCTGCCCTTCTCCGGCCCGATCGGCGGCGTGCGCGTCGCCCTCATCGACGGCCAGTGGGTGGGCTTCCCGACCCACGCCGAGCTGGAGAACGCCACCTTCGACATGGTGGTCGCCGGTCGCGTCCTGGCCGACGGCGACGTCGCCATCATGATGGTGGAGGCCGAGTCCACGGTCCGCACCCTCAAGCTGGTCGCCGAGGGGGCCGTCGGCCCCAACGAGCAGACCGTCGCCGAGGGCCTGGAGGCCGCCAAGCCCTTCATCAAGGTCCTGTGCAAGGCCCAGCAGGCCGTCGCCGACCAGACCAGCCGCGAGCAGGGCGAGTTCCCGATCTTCCTCGACTACGAGGACGACGTGTACGCCGCCGTCGAGGGCGCCGTCCGCGAGGAGCTGTCCAAGGCGCTGACCATCGCGGACAAGCAGGACCGCGAGGCCGAGCTGGACCGCGTCAAGGCCTCGGCCGCCGAGAAGCTCGCCGAGGACTTCGAGGGCCGCGAGAAGGAGATCGGCGCCGCCTTCCGCTCCCTGAGCAAGCAGCTCATGCGCGAGCGCGTGCTGCGCGACGGGATCCGCATCGACGGCCGCGGCCCCAAGGACATCCGCCAGCTGAGCGCCGAGGTCGGCGTCCTGCCGCGGGTGCACGGCTCGGCCCTCTTCGAGCGCGGCGAGACCCAGATCATGGGTGTCACCACGCTCAACATGCTGCGCATGGAGCAGACGGTTGACACGCTCAACCCGGACAAGACCAAGCGCTACATGCACAACTACAACTTCCCGCCCTACTCCACCGGTGAGACCGGTCGGGTGGGCTCGCCCAAGCGGCGCGAGATCGGGCACGGCGCCCTCGCCGAGCGCGCCCTGCTCCCGGTCCTGCCCGCCCGCGAGGAGTTCCCCTACGCCATCCGTCAGGTGTCGGAGGCCCTGGGCTCCAACGGCTCCACCTCGATGGGTTCGGTCTGCGCCTCCACCATGTCCCTGATGGCGGCCGGCGTGCCCCTCAAGGAGATGGTGTCGGGCATCGCCATGGGCCTGATCAGCGAGGGCGACGAGTTCGTCACCCTCACCGACATCCTGGGCGCCGAGGACGCGTTCGGCGACATGGACTTCAAGGTCGCCGGTACCCGCGAGCTCATCACGGCCCTGCAGCTGGACACCAAGCTCGACGGCATCCCCGCCGAGCAGCTGGCGCTCGCGCTCCAGCAGGCCCGCGGCGCCCGCCTGGCCATCCTCGACGTCATGCAGGAGGCCATCGAGCGCCCGGCCGAGATGAGCCCGAACGCTCCGCGCATCCTCACCGTCAAGGTCCCGGTGGAGAAGATCGGCGAGGTCATCGGCCCCAAGGGCAAGATGATCAACTCGATCCAGGACGACACCGGCGCCGAGATCACCATCGAGGACGACGGCACGATCTACATCGGCGCCACCGACGGCCCCTCGGCCGAGGCCGCGCGGGACACGATCAACCAGATCGCCAACCCGACGATGCCCGAGGTCGGCGACCGCTACCTGGGCACCGTCGTCAAGACGACCACGTTCGGCGCGTTCGTGTCGCTGCTGCCCGGCAAGGACGGCCTGCTGCACATCTCGCAGATCCGCAAGCTGCACGGCGGCAAGCGGATCGAGAACCTCGACGACGTGATCAGCATCGGCGAGAAGATCCAGGTCGAGATCCGCGAGATCGACGACCGCGGCAAGCTGTCGCTGGTCCCGGTCGAGGTCGTGGAGGCCGAGTCGGCCCAGGCCGCTCCTGCGGCTCCCGCCGCTGAGGACGAGGGCTCCCCGGCCGAGGAGGACGGCGGCGACAAGAACGGCGGGGACGCCCCGCGCCGTCGCCGCCGCCGCAGCTCGGGCGGGCGTTCGGAGAACACCTGATCCTGACCGACGCCGGGGCGGTCGCACCTTGGGTGCGGCCGCCCCGGCGCGTATCCTCGGCCGGAACCGCCGGGTGGACCGGCCACCGACGTCCCGACGAAGAAGAAGGATCCATGAGCTCTGTCCCCATCGCCGCCGAGCAGGACCCGGACACGACCGTGACGCTGCTGGAGCCGGACGGCGGTACCGGACTGGTGCGCCGCACGGTGCTCCCCGGCGGCCTGCGCGTGGTCACCGAGGCCGTGCCGGGCGTGCGCTCCGCCGCGTTCGGGATCTCGGCGACCACGGGTTCCCGCGACGAGGACTCCGCGCACGCGGGCTCGGCGCACTTCCTGGAGCACCTGCTGTTCAAGGGGACCAAGGAGCGCTCGGCGCTGGAGATCTCCGCGCTGCTGGACGGTGTGGGCGCCGACCACAACGCCTACACCACCAAGGAGCACACCTGCTACTACGCGAAGGTGCTCGACCGCGACCTGCCGCTGGCCGTCGACGTCATCGGTGACATGGTGGCCAACTCGGTGCTCGACGAGGGCGAGGTGGAGACCGAGCGGGGCGTGATCCTGGAGGAGATCGCCATGTACGAGGACGAGCCCGCCGACCTGGTGGACGACGTCTTCGCGGCGCACTTCTTCGGCGACTCGCCGCTGGGCCGACCGATCCTGGGCACCACCGACACCATCGAGGCGCTCTCCCGCGACCGCATCGCCGAGCAGTACCGCGACGCCTACGTGCCCGGCGAGCTGATCGTGACCGCGGCGGGCAGCCTGGACCACGACCGGGTGGTGGAGCAGGTCCGCGCGCTGTTCGCCGAGCACTCGGCCGCCGCCGGGGACGCCCGCCCCGCGCGTCCCCGCATCGGCGGCTCGCCGGTCGCCACCTACGGCGGCACGGTGGTGCAGTCGCGCGAGACCGAGCAGGCGCACATCATCCTGGGGTCGGAGGGGCTCTGCCGCACCGACCCGCGGTGGCACGCGCTGCGGCTGCTCAGCGCAGCCCTGGGCGGCGGGATGTCCTCGCGCCTGTTCCAGGAGGTGCGCGAGAAGCGCGGCCTGGCCTACGCGGTGCACGCCTACAACGCCGACTACGCCGACACCGGCAGCTTCCAGATCTACGCGGGCTGCCTGCCGGACAAGGCCGACGAGGTCATCGGGGTGTGCCGCGAGGAACTGGCGAAGGTGGCCGCCTCGGGCATCACCGAGGAGGAGCTGGCCCGGGCCAAGGGCCAGATCCAGGGGTCGCTGGTGCTGGGCAGCGAGGGCACCAACGCGAGGATGGGGCGGCTGCTCTCGCACGAGCTGAACAGGCCCGGGCACTACTCGATCGACGAGAGCCTGGCGCTGTTCGACGCGGTGACCGGCGCGGAGGTGGCCGAGGTGGCCGCCGACCTGCTGTCGCGGCCGCGCGCGCTGGCCGTGATCGGCCCCTACGCGGCCGACCGGGTCTTCTGACCGGAGGGCCGGGAACGGCGCCGCTGTGACGTACAC
>NZ_QPFC01000841.1:0-3119 GCF_003427465.1 Nocardiopsis sp. TNDT3
CTGCCCGCGGCCAGTTCTGTCACCTCCTCGGGCACCACCACGAACGCGTTGGCCCCGGCCAGGGCGGACAGCTGGTGCGAGCCCTGGTGCGAGGCCGGGGACACCGTGGGCTCGGCGTCGCGCCCGTAGGGGGACTCCTCCAGCACCGCACGCAGGAAGGAGCGGCGCCCGGGCGGGGAGGTGACCGGCGAGGTGAGCAGGGCG
Source organism: Nocardiopsis sp. TNDT3 (assembly GCF_003427465.1). Classification (NCBI taxonomy): domain Bacteria; kingdom Bacillati; phylum Actinomycetota; class Actinomycetes; order Streptosporangiales; family Nocardiopsidaceae; genus Nocardiopsis; species Nocardiopsis sp. TNDT3. The sequence goes on from NZ_QPFC01000841.1 coordinate 205, forward strand.
CGCATGCTCGGCAGCGGCCGGGGGTCGAGCCCGCGCAGGCGGCGCAGCGCGGGCCGGACGAAGACCTGGAAGGACACGAAGGCGCTCACCGGGTTGCCGGGCAGCGTGATGATGGGGGTCCGGTCCGGGCCGATCACGCCGAAGCCCTGGGGCTTGCCCGGCTGCATCGCCACCTGGACGAACTCCACGGTGCCCTCGCGGGTGAGCACCTCCTTGACCACGTCGTGGGCGCCCATGCTCACGCCGCCCGTGGTCACCACGATGTCGGCGCGCACCAGCAGGTCGTCCAGCGTGTCGCGCACCGTCTGAGGGTGGTCGCCCACGAACCCGTGGCGGTGCACCTCGCACCCGGCGTCACGCGCGGCGGCGGCGATCATGAAGCTGTTGGACTCCCAGATCTGGCCGGGGCCGAGCGGGCGCCCGGGCTCGACCAGCTCCTCGCCGGTGGAGAGCACCATCACGCGGGGGCGGGCGTAGACCGGGACCGAACGGCGCCCGACGGCCGCCAGGACTCCCATCTCCCCCGGGCCGATGCGCACGCCCGGCCGCAGCACGGTGGCGCCCGCGGTGACGTCGTCCCCCGCGCGGCGCACGGCGTTGCCCTCCTTCACCGGCCGGTCGAAGGTCACGCTGGCCGTGCCGCCGTCGGTCCACTCGACCGGGACCACCGCGTCCGCGCCCGAGGGCATGGGCGCGCCGGTCATGATCCGGGCGGACCTGCCCGGCAGGACCGCGGTCGGGGAGGGGTCGCCCGCCGGGATGTCGGCCACGACCGGCAGCCGCACGGGGTGGTCCGGCGAGGCCGACTCCAGGTCCGCGGCGCGCACCGCGTACCCGTCCATGGACGAGTTGTCGAAGCCCGGCAGCGACACGGGCGAGGTGACGGCCTCGGCCAGCACGGCGCCGTGTGCCTGGAGCAGGTCCAGCTCGGTCGGCACGGGGTCGGGGATCAGTGCCAGGACATCGGCGATGTGCTGTTCGACGCTCTTCACGGGGGTTCCTCCCGGTTCGCGGTTCCTGTGGTGGCCCCGCCTCCCCTCCCTCAGGAGACGGCTCGCGCCCCATTCTTGCCGCGTCCGGCCCCGTATGCGGTGCGCCGGGCCCCGGTCGGGGCGCTCGGGAGTCCCGGTCAGGGGCGCTGGGCCCGCGCGCGGTCGACGAAGTCGCTCAGCCAGGGCAGCAGTTCGTCGGCGAGGTCGGGGCGCCGGCAGGCGAAGTCCACGACCGTGCGGATGTAGTCGGCCTTGTTGCCGGTGTCGTAGCGGCGGCCGCGGAAGAGGACGCCGTGCACCGTACCGCCGTCCTCGGGCTTGCGCCGGGCCAGCTCGCGCAGGGCGTCGGTCAGCTGGATCTCACCGCCCCGGCCGGGCGGGGTCTCGTGCAGGACGGGGAAGACCGCCGGGTCGCAGACGTAGCGGCCGATGATCGCCCAGCGGCTCGGCGCCTGCTCGGGGGCGGGCTTCTCGACCAGGTCGGTAACGGTGACGACGTCGTCCTCGTCGGTGGGCTCGATGCCCGCGCACCCGTACAGGGACACCTGCTCGGGCTCCACCTCCATGAGGGCGACGACGCTGCCGCCGTGGCGCTCGCGCACCTCGATCATGCGGCGCAGCAGGTCGGCGGACTCGATGAGGTCGTCGCCCAGCAGGACGGCGAAGGGGTTGTCACCGACGTGCGCCTCCGCGCACAGCACCGCGTGGCCCAGGCCGCGCGGCTCGCCCTGGCGGACGTAGTGCACCTGGGCGAGGTCGCTGGACTCGCGCACCGAGCGCAGCCGGGCGTCGTCGCCCTTGGCCTCCAACGCCTCCTCCAGCTCGTAGGCCCGGTCGAAGTGGTCCTCGATGGAGCGCTTGCTGCGTCCCGTGATCATCAGGACGTCCTGGAGGGAGGCGGCCACCGCCTCCTCCACGACGTACTGGATCGCGGGCTTGTCCACGATCGGCAGCATCTCCTTGGGCGTGGCCTTGGTCGCGGGCAGGAAGCGCGTGCCCAGGCCCGCGGCGGGTACGACCGCCTTCGTGACGGACACGGAACCGGAGGGTCGCTTGTGGTCGGTGGAGTCGTTCATGTCGGCACTTTAGGCCAGCGGTCGGCCGTCTCCGCGCCTGCACACACAGGAGGGCGCCAAGAAGTACGGATGGTTTCGGGTGGCGGAGGGTGGACCGCCACCGCTTGTTCACCGCACGGGGCAACCGGCCGGGTCGGGGCGGTGCCACACTGGGGCCATGGGCGAGAGCGGACTGCGTGAGGCCAAGGCCGGGCTGCGGAGGGGTTTCCTGGAGCGGCGGCGCGCCCGGGGCCCCGAGGAGCGCGCCCGGGCCGGGTCGGCGGTCCGCGACGCGCTGCTGGACGTCCCGTGGCTGGCCATGGGCGGGACGGTCGCCTGCTACTACTCCGTGGGCGGCGAGCCCGACACCCGCAAGCTGGTGGCGGCGCTGTGGAAGCGCGGCGCCTACGTGCTGCTGCCCGTGTTCCTGCCCGGCGGCGAACTGGACTGGGCGGCCTTCGACGGGCCGGACTCCCTGGCCCCGGCCGGTCACGGGCTGCTGGAGCCCGTGGGCCGCCGCTACGGGCCCGACGCGCTGGCCCGGGCCGACGCGGTGGTCTGCCCGGCCGTGGCCGTGGACCGGCGGGGGACGCGCCTGGGGCGCGGCGCGGGGTGCTACGACCGCGCGCTGGCCCGCAAGGGCCCGCACACCCCGGCGATCGCCCTGGTCCACGACGAGGAGTTCGTGGAGTCGCTGCCCGCCGAGCCGCACGACCGGCCGGTGGACGCCGTGGTCACCCCGTCCGGCGGGGTGCGGGTCCTCGGCGCGGGCGTGTGGCCGGGCGGACCGGCCGAGCGGGAGCGGCTGAGCCGGAAGGACTGAACGGGAGCGGCCGGACCGCGGGGCGGGACCGGGGCGGGATTAACC
>NZ_QPFC01000088.1:0-6787 GCF_003427465.1 Nocardiopsis sp. TNDT3
CCATCCCCTTCCCTCCCCGCTGGAGCAGACCGAAGATGCCGCAGCAGTCCGCGTCCCGTGCCACCGACCTGGTGGTCTTCGGGGGTACCGGCGACCTGTCCATGCGCAAACTCCTCCCCTCCCTGTACCTGCTGGACCGCGACGGCCACCTGGACGGGGGGACCCGCGTCGTCGCCGTCTCGCGCGACGGCCTCACCGACGCCGACCTCAGGGACAAGGCCGCCTCGGCGGTCCGCGGCCACCACGCCGTCCAGGTCGCCGAGCCCGACGTGCTCCACCGGTTCCTGGAGCGCCTCTCCCACGTCACCGTGGACGTCGGCGGCGACCCCTCGGGCTGGGACGACCTCACCGCCGCCCTGGCCCCCGGCCGCGACCGCGTCTTCTACCTCGCCGTCCCGCCGATGATCTCCGGCGCGATCTGCCGCGGCCTGGACGACGCCGGGCTCGTCACCCCCGACTCCCGCGTGGTCATGGAGAAGCCCCTGGGCCGCGACCTGGCCTCCTCCCGCGCCGTCAACGACGCGGTGGGGGCGGTCTTCGACGAGTCGCGCATCTACCGCATCGACCACTACCTGGGCAAGGAGACGGTGCAGAACCTGCTGGTGCTGCGCTTCGCCAACGTCTTCCTCGAACCCCTGTGGAACTCCCGCTGGATCGACCACGTCCAGATCACCGCCGCCGAGACCGTCGGCGTCGGCGGGCGCCGGGGCTACTACGACACCTCCGGCGCCATGCGCGACATGGTCCAGAACCACCTGCTCCAGCTGCTGTGCCTGACCGCCATGGAACCCCCGGCCAGCTACGACCGCGACTCCGTCCGCGACGAGAAGCTCAAGGTCCTCCAATCGCTGCGCCCCCTCACCGGGGACCGCGTCGCCGAGGACACCGTGCGCGGCCAGTACGGACGCGGCTCCGTCCACGGCTCGGAGGTGCTCGGCTACCTCGACGAGCCCGGCGGACCGGCCCTCAGCGACACCGAGACCTTCGTGGCCCTGCGCGCCGAGGTGGCCAACTGGCGCTGGGCGGGAGTGCCCTTCTACCTGCGCACCGGCAAGCGCATGTCGCACGCCCGCTCGGAGATCGTCATCCGCTTCCGCGAGGTGCCGCACACGATCTTCCCCGGCACCAACCTGCCCGGCGCGGGCAGCCTCGTGATCCGGCTCCAGCCGGACGAGGGCATACACCTGACCATGCTGGCCAAGACGCCCGGCGCCGGAGCGCTGCGGCTGCGGCCCGCCCCGCTGGAGCTCAGCTTCGCCGACACCTTCGCCACCCGCTCGCCCGAGGCCTACGAGCGGCTGCTGACGGACGTCCTGGCCGGTGACTCCACCCTCTTCATGCGCCGCGACGAGGTCGAGGCCGCCTGGCGCTGGGTGGACCCCGTCATCGAGGCGTGGAACGGCCTGAGCACCACCCCCGAGACCTATCCAGCCGGAAGCGCCGGCCCCGCGGGCGCGCACCGGCTCATCGGCCGAACAGGCCGTACGTGGTACGAAGAGGAGCGACCCCGATGACCGCGCACATCCCCGACGACGCCGACAACGCAGGGTACGGACCCGCCGTCCACCCCGTCGTCGCAGACGTCACCCGGCGCCTCGCCGAGCGCAGCGCCGACACCCGGTCCGCCTACCTGGCGCGGATCGACGCGGCGGCGGCCGAGGGCCCCGCCCGCTCCGCCCTGGGCTGCGCCAACCTCGCCCACGGGTTCGCGGCCTGCGGCGTCTCGGACAAGCTCAAGCTGTCCGGCGACGTCACGCCCAACCTGGCGATCGTCTCCGCCTACAACGACATGCTCTCCGCGCACCAGCCGCTGGAGTCCTACCCGGCCGTGATCAAGGCCGCCGTGGCCGAGGCGGGCGGCGTCGCCCAGTTCGCCGGGGGCGTGCCCGCCATGTGCGACGGCATCACCCAGGGCCGCGCGGGCATGGAGCTGTCCCTGTTCAGCCGGGACGTCATCGCGATGGCCACCGCCGTGGCCCTGTCCCACGACATGTTCGACGGCGCGCTGATGCTCGGCGTGTGCGACAAGATCGTGCCGGGCCTGCTGATCGGCGCCCTGTCCTTCGGCCACCTGCCGGTGGCGTTCGTGCCCGCCGGACCCATGCCCTCGGGCCTGCCCAACAAGGACAAGGCCCGCGTGCGCCAGCGCTTCGCCGAGGGCCAGGTGGGCCGCCGCGAGCTGCTCCAGGCCGAGTCCGCCGCCTACCACTCGCCGGGCACCTGCACCTTCTACGGCACCGCCAACTCCAACCAGATGCTCATGGAGGTCATGGGCCTGCACCTGGCCGGGGCCAGCTTCGAGCAGCCGGGCACCCCGCTGCGCGAGGCCCTGACCGCCGAGGCCGGGCGCAGCGTGCTCGCCCGCACCGCCCTGGGCGACTCCTACAACCCCGTCGGCCGCCAGGTCGACGAGCGGGCCGTCGTCAACGCCGTGGTCGCCCTGCTGGCCACCGGCGGCTCCAGCAACCACACCCTGCACCTGGTCGCCATCGCCCGCGCCGCCGGTATCGAGCTGACCTGGGACGACTTCGCCGACCTCTCCGAGGTGGTGCCGCTGCTCACCCGCATGTACCCCAACGGCGCCGCCGACGTGAACCAGTTCCACGAGGCGGGCGGCATGGCCCACCTGATCGGCTCCCTGCTGGACGCCGGACTGCTCCACGAGGACGTGCGCACCCTGATGGGCGAGGGCCTCGGCCGCTACCGGCAGGTCCCGAGCCTGGACGGGGGCGAGCTGACCTGGGTCGACGGGCCCAAGGAGAGCGGCGACACCTCCGTCCTGCGCGGCACGGACGACCCCTTCGCCCCCGACGGCGGCCTGCGCATGCTGTCGGGCAACCTGGGCCGCGCCGTCATCAAGGTCTCCGCGGTCGCGCCGGAGCGGCACGTGGTGGAGGCGCCCGCCCGCGTCTTCGGCGACCAGGCCGAACTCCAGGAGGCGTTCTCCGCCGGGGAGCTGACCGGCGACTTCGTCGCGGTGGTCCGCTTCCAGGGGCCGCGCGCCAACGGCATGCCCGAGCTGCACAAGCTCACGCCGCCGCTGGCCGTGCTCCAGGACCGGGGCCAGAAGGTGGCGCTGGTGACCGACGGCCGCATGTCGGGCGCCTCGGGCAAGGTGCCCGCCGCCATCCACGTGTCCCCCGAGGCCGAGGCGGGCGGCGCGCTGGCCTACGTCCGCGACGGCGACCCCATCCGCCTGGACGCCACCACGGGCACACTGGAGGTGCTGGCCGACCTGACCGGCCGCGAGCCCGCCCGTCCCACCGTGGACTCCGCCACCGGTACCGGCCGGGAGCTCTTCGCGGCCCTGCGCGGCGCGGTCGGCCCCGCGGAGAAGGGCGCTGGGGTCTTCGGATCCTGAACCGCCGACCCGGGCGCGCCGGGGGACCGGCCCGGGGCGCGCGGCGGACATCCGCCCCGCACGCCCCCGCGGCCGCGGCGCGCCCGCCCCAGACCTTCGACCGATCCTGGAGAGAACACGACTTGACTTCTCTCCCAGCTGAAGCGGGGAGATTCTTCCCTCGCGGGTTGAGCTTTCTGCTTCGTAGCCGGTTGCCGACCCGAACTAACGGCGGGGGACGGGGTGCCGCCCATCGGTCTTACATCAGCTCCACAGACCTGACTTTCTGCCAGCCCGGCAGTAGGAGGCCCGGATGTGGTTCTCGTCTGAGCCGACGCGAAGCAAGCTATCACCGGTTCGAGTGGTGGTTGGCGGGTTCGGTGATTTTGGTGGATGGTGATTCGCCCGGGGGCGCACGACCGTTGACCGTCCCGCTCCGCAGGAGCCCGATTCCTCTCTGGCCTGAAGGCCAGAGTTTTCTCGAAAGGATTCAGATGACGACGAACCCCCGTTCGGGCGCCGACATCCTCGACCTGGCCCCGGTGATGCCGGTGGTGGTCGTCTCGGAGGCCGAGTCCGCCGTGCCGCTGGCCCGCGCGCTGGTGGCGGGCGGCCTGCCGGGCATCGAGGTGACCCTGCGGACCCCGGCCGCGCTGGAGGCCATCGAGCGGATCGCGGCCGAGGTGCCCGAGGCCGTGGTCGGCGCGGGCACCGTGGCCGCCCCCGCCCAGGCGGCCGCGGCCGCCAGGGCGGGCGCGCGCTTCCTGGTCAGCCCCGGGTGCACCGACGGGCTGGCGTCGGCCATGTCCGACACGGGCCTGCCCTTCCTGCCCGGCGTGGGCACCGTGTCCGAGGCCCTGGCGCTCCTGGAGCGCGGGGTGACGGAGATGAAGTTCTTCCCGGCCGAGGCCTCGGGCGGCGCGGCGTTCCTGAAGTCGCTGGCGGGGCCCCTGCCCCAGGTGCGGTTCTGCCCCACCGGCGGCATCACCGTCGCGTCGGCCCCCACCTACCTGGCCCTGCCCAACGTGGGCTGCGTGGGCGGCAGCTGGCTGACCCCGGCCGACCTGGTGGCGGCGGGGGAGTGGGAGCGGATCACCGGTCTGGCCAGGGAGGCCGCCGCCCTGTAGCGCCGCCCGCGCCCCGGCCCCGGCGGGGCCGGGGCGCCTCCTACTCGGAGTCGCCGAACCTGACCACCGTCAGCCAGACCAGCAGGACGCCCACGCCCGCCACGAGGGCGACCTCGGCCGCCCAGGGGATCTGCCAACCGAACCAGGAGATGCCGGGGTTGAACAGCGCCTCGGTCTCCGGTGAGGTGTCCAGGTGGGCGAAGACCGCCTGGCGCATGGGGTCGACGACGTAGGTGACGGGATTGACCAGTGTGATCGCGGTGAGCCAGGAGGGGAGGTTCCCGATGGGGAACATGGCGCCCGACAGCAGGACCAGCGGGGAGATGACCAGCTGGGCCATCCCCATGAACGCCTCACTGCCCCGGACCGAGATCGCGATGAGGACGCCCACCGCCGACGCGGTCAGCGCCACCAGGAAGGTGAGCCCGAACAGGGTCAGCATCAGCCCCGGCGCGTAGGGCACGCCCGCCAGGCCGGCCACCGCCAGGATGATGCTGGCCTGGAGGGTGGCCAGGACCGCGCCCGAGAGGATCTTGCCCAGGATCAGCGCGGAGCGCTTGGCCGGGGCGACGAGCATTCCGCGCAGGAAGCCGACCTCGCGGTCGGTGACGATGGTCGCCGCGGCGGACACCGCCGTCCCCATGACGGTCATGACGACCACGCCCGGGAACATCACGGCGGTCAGCGGGAGGTCGTCCTCGCCCCTCGGGATGAGGGAGCCGAAGCCCACCCCGATGACGAACAGCCACATCACCGACTGGAGCAGCATCGCCACGCCCCGGCTGACGTCGTGGACGAAGCGGAAGAGGTCGCGCTTGAGCACGACCCGGACCGTGCGCAGGTCGTGGCCGAGCCCGAAGGGCGAGGTGGGGAGCGGGCGCCGTCGCGTGGCCGTCATCTGGTCCTTGTCCTTGCTCGTGGTGGTGGGTGGTCGGTCCGGGCGCCCGTCACTCGGTCCAGACCGGCGCGGAGCCGATCCCCACCGGGCCGCCCTCCCGTCGCGACCGGCCCCCGGTGATGCGCGCGAGGAGCCGGGCCCCCGTCTGGAGCCAGTGGTCCCGGGAGACCGAGTAGTAGTGCAGGTCCCACAGCCGTCCCCGGAAGTAGACGTGGCCGGGGAGCGTCGCCTCCCTGGGCGTGGCGAACAGCGCCGAACCGAAGTGCATGAGGCTCGCGTCCGTGGTCAGCGCGTACACCTTCCTGATGTCGTCCCAGCGCGCGAACGCGTAGTTGACGAGGAGCATCATGGATTCGGCGCCGACCCCCACGGCGAGTCCGTCCGGGTCCATGAAGATGCCGATCTTCACGTGTCCGGCCGGGCTGCGCTCGCGGACCGAGGCGAACCCCAGGACCTCGCCGCTCCCGGCGGCCTCGATCTGGAGCACGGTGACGTCCGAACCGTCCAGCGCCCTGAAGGACGACTCGAAGCTGTCCCGGGCCGGGAGCGTCTCGATCCCGAGCCTCAGCAGCAGTTGGTACAGCCCGAGGACGTTGTCCTCCCCGATGGGGCGGAACCGGACACGGGGGGTTTCGAGGTGGAGGGGGATCATCGCCGACTGCCCTGGCCTTTCCGTGGGACCGTCGGGCGTGGCAGCCCGGGGGAGAGGCCATCCTTGCACGCGCCCCCGGTTGTGGGAGCGCTCCCATGGCGTGACCGGCGCGGAAGGGCGGGAGAAAGCCCCTGAACGTCCTCGCGTGAAATCCCGAGAAAGGGCGTCGCGCGTCCGGGAAGGGTCCGCGGGCCTCGCGCGCGTAAACGTCCCGCCGGCGGGACGTGCGGTTCCGTGCCTTTCCCTTGCGCCCGCGGAAACCCTTGCCTAGGTTCTGGCGAGTCCTGTCGGAAAAGCATCCGAGAAAGGCCGAACCATGATCATTTCCGATGTCCTCTCCCTCCAGTCCCTGGGCGTGCGGTTGGAGGCGGAGGCCCTCCTCAACAGCGGTCTGAGCTATGTCGGCTGCAGCGGCGACGTCATCGTCAGGCCCGCCTGAGGCCTGGCGCGCCATGCGGAAGGGGTTCTGCCGATGATCCCACCAAAGGAGGACGGGAGCTGTTCGGGAGAGCGCGGGAACCTCTCTTGTGGGTGGTCCCGAGTTCTTCTATGTTCCTTTCGTGCCGGCACCCCCGTCCATTCTCTTCCGAGGAGGGAACATGCCCCTTTCCGACGTTCTCGATTTGCAGGGTTTCGAGATCGCTGTCGACGAGAGCACCATGCTGAACAGCGGACTCAGCCTCGTCGGATGCAGCGGTGACGTGATCGTCCGCCCCGCCTAGTCCCCCCACGGGAGCGCCGCGGAGGCGTCCTGCTCCGCGGCGCTCTCC
>NZ_QPFC01000842.1:0-2413 GCF_003427465.1 Nocardiopsis sp. TNDT3
GATCGCCCCCCTGACCGAGCGTTTCGCTCGGATCCAGAAGGCGCTCGGAGACGCGGAGAAGGCCTACCTGGAAGCGCGCTGGCCCCTGGACCAGGCGGCCTCCGACCGCGTCGCCGCACCCGACGACCCGCGGGTCCGGCAGCGTTACGAGGACCTGGAGGGCGCCTACGAGGACCGGCGGCAGGAATTCGAGGGGGCTGTGCGCGACTGGGTGACGGCGCTCCAGGAGCTGCGCGACGGTCTGGGCGACCCCTCGTCCCTGCCCAGGCCGCGCACCGCGACCGCACCGGACCTCGACACCATCCAGGAGGAGCCGCCTCCTCCCCCGGCCCCGCAGCGGAACGCCGATGACCCCGCCGCCGATCCGGAGGCCATCGAGCTGCCCGAACGGAACAACCGGCAGCCCGGGCAGGAGGGACGGCGGCCCGAGCGGGGCGACACCGCACCCAACCTCCTGGACACCCTCGGCTCGGACCTCAGCATCCGGCCTCGGGAGGCCGTGCCGGGGGAAGCGCCTCCCCAGACCCAGCAGCGGAACACCCCGGACCCCGCGACCACCGAGTCGCCCGAGCGCGACGACCGGCCGCAGGAGGACGTGCCGAGGAGAGTACCCGAGCCGAGCCCGGCCGAGGTGCTCGAACGGGCGCGGCAGAGACTGGCGCGGGACATGGTGATGGGCAGGGCCCTCCAAGGCCAGGAGGGCTCCTCCCGGAACGGGACCGCCCCCACCGACAACCGCCCGGAACGCCACTCACGCAACCAGACGAAGGGGCCCCTCAGCCACACGGACCAGCGTTCGGGCCCGTCCTCCGAAACCCACGCCCGGCCCGGGTCCGCGACGGTCCGGAGGCCGAGGACGTGGACGACGCCGACCGGGGAGGACGGGAACGGGCCGTCCCAACACGATGCGGCCCTATCCGGCGACCAGGCCGGAACCGGTCGCGGCCCCGCCCCGGAGCGCGTCGACGACCCCGCCGACGGGTACACGGCGAACGACGAGGAGAACCTGTACGACGCCACCGACCAGGAGTCCAGCGACGAGGAGGAGGCGCCGCGCGTCCGCTGGCTCGACAGGCACTACCCGGAGGCGGCCTCGCTCAGCGAGGAGGAACGCGCAGAGCTGATGCGGTCGCTCATGGAACGGTCCATGGCGGTGGGCCCGCCCGTCCCCGAAGGGTTCCGGTACGACATGGACCTGGGCGGGCCCGTCGACGCCGCCTGGCTCGAAACCCAGGGAGCACAGGGCTTCCCCTGGGAGTCCGACACCACCGCCCTGCCCGGGCCCTCCACGACCCCGAGTGCACCGCAGCAGCAGGACCGCCCCCTCGACGACCAGGACCAGCGGCCGCAGCCGGCACCGTCCGAGGACGACGCGCTGGCCCGGGCCGCCGAGGACGCGGTGTCCACCTTCGACGGACAGCGCCTCCCCCTCCACACGCGGACCGGGACCGATCACGACACCCTCCCCCAGCCGGACCAGGACACCCTCTCCGAGGCGTCCTCAGTGGACTCGGAAACGCTCAGGGACATGCGGCTCCGACTGGAGCGGCTGATGTCGTCGGACCCGGCCCCCTCCGAGGGCGACCGGCCGGCCCCCGAGGACACCGGTCTGACGGGCGACCACGGCCCACAGCCCTCCCCCGCGCAGACGGAGCCGCAGGGGCTGGAGGACTGGCTCCGTACACGTAGGGACCAGGACGGACAGCAGCCGCTGTCCGCCGAGGCGCCGCAGAGCGTGATACACGTCAGCCAGCTGAACCGTCACCCCGAGGCGGCCTCCACCGACCCCGGAGACGAACGCGCTCCCCAGCCGCCGGAGATCGACCCCGCACCGGAGGAACAGCGCTCCCCCGACCGAACTGGGACGAACCCCGCTTCCGAGGACCGGCCCGCCCTCCGCCGTCCGCAGCCCCGTGTCCTGCGCGTCCCCTCCGCGAACCCGGACCGGAACGAGTGGAACAACCGGCTCCAGGCCATCCAGGACTGGCGGACCAACTGGGAGCACGAGGCGCGGACACCGGAGGAGAGGCAGCGTCTACGAGAGGACTGGAGGGCCAAGTGGTCGCTACCGGCGACGACCCGGCCGAGCGAGAACGGAACCTCCCAGGACGACGCCGGCCCGACGAACGGCCACGGTCCCCAGCGCTCCCCTGGCCAGACCGAGGCGGATCGCGCCCCTGGGAACCGGCCCGTCCCGCAGACGGAGACCGCCCCGGCAGGGGAGGGGCCGCGCTCCTCCACCCCGGCCATGGCGAACCCGGACCCCGACAGCCCGCAGCAGAACCGCACGACCACGCAACCGACCCAACCGCCCCCTGAAGAGGCCTCCAGCACCCGGTCCCAGCCGTCCCCCGAGGAGACCTCCAGTACCCAGCCCCGACCGGCGCCCGAACAGGCCCCCGTCCCCCAGCCC
>NZ_QPFC01000843.1:0-5139 GCF_003427465.1 Nocardiopsis sp. TNDT3
GAAAGGAGAGGGCGTTTCCTCCCCGCCCTGAAGGGCGGGGTCTCCACGCCCAACAAACAGATGACCCACCGCACCATCAGCCTGCGCGCGGCGGGGACCGCCCTGGTCCTCGCCGTGCCCGAGGCCGGACTCCCGCACGTCCTGCACTGGGGCGCCGACCTGCCCGACGCCGAGGGGCTGGCCGCCGCCGCGGCGCCCTCCGCCGCGCACAACGACGTCGACCAGCCCCGGCGGCTGTCCCTGGTGCCCGTCCAGGGGGAGGGCTGGCGCGGCCACCCCGGGATCTCGGGCCACCACGAGGGCCGGGTCACCTTCCCCGAGTGGACCGTGCGCGAGGTCCTGGCGGACCCGTTGGAGGACGCCGCCCCCGGCGTGGGCGGGGCCCTCACGGTCCTGGCCGAGGCCGCGGGGATCGCGCTGCGCTGCGAGCTGCGCATGGAGGCCTCCGGGCTGGTCCGCGTCCGCAACACGGTCACCAACACCGACGCCGCGCCGTGGACCCTGGACGCCCTGCGGGTCACCCTGCCCCTGCCCCGCGAGGCGGGCGAGGTCCTGGACCTGACCGGCCGCTGGTGCCGTGAGCGCTCCCCCCAGCGACAGGAACTGGCGACGGGCACCCGCCTGCGCGCCTCGCGCCGGGGCCGGACCGGGCACGACGCCGCGCTGGTCCTGGCCGCCGGGACACCCGGGTTCGGGTTCCGCCACGGCGAGGTGTGGGGCGTGCACACCGCCTGGAGCGGCGACCACGTCCACCTGGCCGAACGCCTGCCCGAGGGCGCCGGGCAGGCCGACGCCGTGCTCGCGGGCGGCGAACTGCTCCACCCCGGCGAGGTGCGCCTGGACCGGGGCGCCTCCTACTCCACCCCGTGGGTGTTCCTCTCCTGGTCCGACCGGGGGCTGGACGGGCTGTCCGCGCGGATCCACCGCTGGCTGCGCGCCCGGCCCGGCCACCCCTCCACCCCGCGCCCGGTGGTGCTCAACACCTGGGAGGCCGTCTACTTCGACCACGACCTCGCCACCCTCAGGCGGCTCGCCGACACCGCCGCGCGGATCGGCGTGGAGCGGTTCGTGCTGGACGACGGATGGTTCCGGGGCCGCCGCGACGACACCGCCGGACTCGGCGACTGGACCGTGGACACCGGCGTGTGGCCCGGGGGCCTGCACCCGCTCTTCGACCACGTGCGCTCCCTGGGCATGCAGGTCGGGCTGTGGGTGGAGCCGGAGATGGTCAACCCCGACTCCGACCTGGCCCGCGCCCACCCCGAGTGGTTCCTGGCCGCCGAGGGGCGCCCGGCCCCGCCCAGCCGCCACCAGCAGCTCCTGGACCTGTCCCGCCCCGAGGCCTTCCGGTACGTGTTCGAGCACCTGGACGCGCTGGTCACCGAGTACCGGCCCGACTACCTCAAGTGGGACCACAACCGCGACCTGCTCGAACCCGTGCACGCCCCCACCGGCGCCGCCGGGACGCACCGCCAGACCCTGGCCGTCTACGCGCTGCTCGACCGGCTGCGCGCCGGGCACCCCGGCCTGGAGATCGAGTCGTGCTCCTCCGGCGGGGGCCGCGTGGACCTGGGGATCCTGGAGCGCACCGACCGCGTGTGGGCCTCCGACACCAACGACCCCCTGGAGCGGCTGGCCGTCCAGCGCTGGACCTCCCTGCTGCTGCCGCCCGAACTGGTCGGCAGCCACGTCGGCGGACGCACCGCGCACACCACCGGCCGCGACGCCGACCTGTCCTTCCGCTGCCTGGCCAGCCTCCTGTCCCACGCCGGGATCGAGTGGGACGTCACCCGCTGCACCGACGACGAGCTGGCCGCGCTGACCTCGTGGATCGCGCTGTACAAGGAACTGCGCCCGCTGCTGCACTCGGGCGAGGCCGTGCACGCCGACGCGCCCGACCCCGCCGAGCAGCTCGACGGGGTGGTCGCCCCGGACGGGAGCGAGGCGGTGTTCCGCTACGCCCGGCTGGCCACCTCCGTCCGTGCCCTGCCGGGGCGGGTCCGGCTGCCCGGCCTGCGCGAGGACCGCGTCTACCGCCTGACGTGGCGGCCGGAGGCGGGTACGCCCTCGACCACGCAGCGCGTGCTCCCGGAGTGGTTCGCCAGCGGCGGGGCCACCGTGTCGGGGGCGGTGCTCACCCGCTCGGGCGTGCAGCTGCCCAACCTCAACCCGTCCCAAGCCCTGCTCCTGCACCTGAGGGAGGCCTGACGTGCCCGCCATCCGCAAGCCCGCCTACCTGGAGGACTTCGCGCCCTCCGAGGGGACCCTCGCGCCCCGCGCCCGCTTCTCCTCCGACGCCCCGTCCCTGGACCTCAACGGCACGTGGCGGTTCCGGCTGCTCGACCGCGCGCGGGCCGACACCGACGGGTTCGAGGAGCCCGGCCACGACGACTCCGACTGGTCCGAACTGCCGGTGCCCGCCCACTGGCAGATGCACGGCCACGGCGCCCCCGCCTACACCAACATCTCCTACCCCTTCCCGATCGACCCCCCGTACGTGCCCGACGACAACCCGACCGGCGACCACCGGCGCGTCTTCGACCTTCCCCGGGAGTGGCCCGAGGGGGCGGCGGTCCTGCGCTTCGACGGGGTCGACTCCTGCTTCCGCGCGTGGCTGAACGGCACCGAGCTGGGCTTCTCCACCGGGAGCCGCCTGGCCGCCGAGTTCGAGGTCGGCCACCTGCTGCGCCCGGGGCGCAACACCCTGGCGGTGCGCGTCCACCAGTGGTCGGTGGCCAGCTACCTGGAGGACCAGGACATGTGGTGGCTGTCGGGGATCTTCCGCGACGTCACCCTCCTCGCCCGGCCCGCCGACGGGGTCGGCGACCTCGCGGTGAGCGCCGCCTACGACCACACCACGGGCACGGGGACCCTGCGCGTGGACGTGGCCGGATCCGCCGACGCCCTGGTCAGCGTTCCCGAACTGGGGCTGGTGGACGCCGCCGCCGGTGTGGACCACGGGGTCGGCGCGGTCGAGCCGTGGACGGCCGAGACGCCCCGCCTGTACGACCTGGAGGTGCGCACACCGGGGGAACGGGTCCGGACGCGGACGGGCTTCCGGACCGTGGAGGTCTCCGGCGGGCTCCTGCGGGTCAACGGCCGCCCCCTGCTGCTGCGGGGCGTGAACCGCCACGAGTGGCACCCCGACCACGGCCGCGCCGTGCCCCGGGAGACCATGCGCGAGGACGTGCTGCTGATGAAGCGGCACAACGTCAACGCCGTGCGCACCAGCCACTACCCGCCCCACCCGGACTTCCTGGACCTGTGCGACGAGCTGGGCCTGTGGGTCGTGGACGAGTGCGACCTGGAGACCCACGGGTTCGAGGAGGTCGGCTGGCGCGGCAACCCCTCCGACGACCCGCGCTGGCGCGAGGCCTACCTGGACCGGATGCGCCGCACCGTCGCGCGCGACCGCAACCACCCCAGCGTCGTCCTGTGGTCCCTGGGCAACGAGTCCGGGACCGGGGAGAACCTGCGGGCCATGGCGGAGTGGACCCGCGCACACGACCCCTCCCGGCCGCTCCACTACGAGGGGGACCGCGACAGCGCCTACGTGGACGTGTACTCGCGCATGTACGCGCCGCACGAGGAGGTGGACGCCATCGGCCGCCGGGAGGAGGCGCCGACCGCCGACCCGGCCGCCGACGGGCACCGGCGCGGACTGCCGTTCGTCCTGTGCGAGTACGGGCACGCCATGGGCACCGGCCCCGGCGGGCTGGAGGAGTACCAGCGGCTCTTCGAGGAGCACGAGCGCTGCCAGGGCGGGTTCGTCTGGGAGTGGATCGACCACGGGGTCCGCCGCCGCGAGCCGGACGGCACCGCGTGGTTCGCCTACGGCGGCGACTTCGGCGAGGCCCTGCACGACGGCAACTTCGTCGCGGACGGCCTGCTGCTGCCCGACCGCACGCCCAGTCCCGGGCTGGAGGCCTACGCCAAGACCGTCGAACCGGTCCGCGTGGTCCCCGACCCGGCCGCCGGGACCGTCCGCGTCACCAACACCTGGGACTTCCGGGACACCGCGGGCCTGGCCTTCGTCTGGCGGGTCGAGGGGGAGGGGATCCCCCTGGGGGAGGGCCCCCTGGACGTGCCGGTGCTCGCCGCCGGGGAGAGCGCCGAGGCGGTGCTGCCCGCACTGCCCGAGCCGTCCGGGGAGACCTGGCTGACCGTGTCCGTCCGGCTGGCCGAGGACCAGCCCTGGGCCCCGGCCGGGCACGAGCTGGCCTGGGGACAGGCCGAGGTGGGCGCCCCCGGGGAGCCGGGCGCGGCAGCGCCGGGGGTTCCGGGTGGGCAGGAAGGGACGAGTGCGTCGGAGAGGTCGGGCGCGCTGCGAGAGCCGCGGGAGCCGGGGGACCCGGGTGCGTGGCCGGGGGCGGAGGGAGCTGTCGTGCTTCCGGCGTCCGCCGGGCAGGACGGCACCGTGCGGATCGGCCCCGGCCTGCTGGACGCGGGGACCGGCGCGCTGCTCTCCGTGGGCGGCCTGCCCGTGGACGCGCCGGCCGTGGACCTGTGGCGCGCTCCGACCGACAACGACGTGGCCCGGCACGGGGACTCCGTGGCCGTCCCCTGGCGCGCGGCGGGGCTGCACCGGCTCACCGAGCGCCTGCTGTCCACCGGCTGGGAGGACGGCGCGTTCGTCGTCCGGACACGGCTGGCTCCGGCGGCCCAGGAGTTCGGCATGCGCGCCGCCTACCGGTGGGGCGCCGACGGGGAGCGCCTGCTCCTGACCGTGGAGGCCGAGGCGGAGGGGGAGTGGCCCTGCCCGCTGCCGCGCTTCGGCGTGCACGTCGGCCTGCCCGCCTCCCTGGGCGAGGCGGAGTGGTTCGGCCGCGGACCCGGGGAGGCCTACCGGGACGTGTCCCAGGCCGCGCGGGTCGGCCGCTTCTCCAGCACGGTCGACGGCCTCCAGACGCCCTACCTGCGGCCCCAGGAGAACGGCAACCGCGTGGACGCCAGGTGGCTCGCCCTGCGGGCGGCGGACGGGACGGGCCTGCGGGTGGAGGGCGACCCGGTGTTCGACTTCACCGCGCGCCGCTGGGACACGGCGGCGCTCGACGCGGCCGACCACCCGCACGAACTGGTCCCCGGCGACCGGATCCACCTGCACCTGGACCAGGCGCACCAGGGCGTGGGCTCGGCCTC
>NZ_QPFC01000844.1:0-4405 GCF_003427465.1 Nocardiopsis sp. TNDT3
GGCCCGCCACCGCTCCCGGTGGCGGGCCCGGCTCCTGCCCGCGGCGCGAGCGCGCATTTGCGTCACGATTCGAAAGGTGACCCCGACCACGTGAGCACCGACACAGTTCGCTGGGATAGGGTCGTTCCGTGTCATACCGGTGGCTGTCGCGGGTGTCCCCCTCCCGACGTCGCCCAGCGTCCTCGGAGCAGCGGGCGAGCGTCGAGCTGATGCGCCAGGTCCACGCCCTCGGCGTCGACCTCCGGGACGGGCTGCACGGCCGGAGGGTCCCCTCGGCCGCCAGGCGGCTGCGCCAACTCCTGGCCGTGGACGGCGTCGTCCTGGCCGACCTGGACGGTCCGGTCGCCGCGCACGGAACCAGCCCCGCGCCCTCCGAGGTCGAGGGGCTGCTCTCCCAGGTCTTCGAGTACGGGAGCAACGCCCGGGTGCGCCTGCCCGACGGCACGTCGGTGTGCGCGGTCCCCCTGACCGTGGCCGACGAGCTGTCCGGCGCCCTGGTGGCCTCGGGCCACCCCGTGGAGGCCGACGTGGAGGCCGCCGCCGCGCTGGTCTCGGACTGCCTGGACCACGCGGCGCTGCGCCGGGCCCGCGCCCGGATCGCCGCCGCCGACCTGCGCACCCTGCGGGCGCAGATCTCCCCCCACTTCGTGCACAACGCCCTGGCCGTGATCGCCGCCCTGGTGCGCACCGACCCCGACCGGGCCCGCCACCTGCTGTCGGACTTCGCCGACTACCTGCGCTACGGCTTCTCGGAGAAGGGCGACTACGCGACCCTCTCCGAGGAGCTGGAGGCCACCCAGACCTACCTCGAACTCCAGCGGGCCCGCTTCCACGACCGTCTGGACATCACCGTGCGGATGGCCCCCGAGGTGCTGCCGGTGGCCATACCGTTCCTGGTCGTGCAGCCGATCGTGGAGAACGCCATCCGGCACGGGCTGGAGCGCAAGGAGGGCCGCGGCCACATCAGCGTCTCCGGTTTCGGCGAGGGCCCGCTGTGCGTCATCGAGATCGAGGACGACGGGGTGGGCATGCACCCCGACCTGGCCCGCTCCCTGCTGGCGGGCACCGGCCCGGAGTCGCGCAGCGTCGGCCTGGCCAACGTGGACCAGCGGCTGCGCGCCGTCTACGGACCCGAGTACGGTCTGGTGATCGAGACCGCGCTGGGGGAGGGGACGAAGGTGACCGTGCGCGTGCCCAGGTTCACCAGGGGGGTGGTGGCGCGTTGAAGCCCGAACTGCGGGTGCTGGTGGTCGAGGACGAGGCCTCCACCCGCCAGGAGATGGCGTCCCTGCTCGGTGACATGCCCGAGGTGGCGGAGGTCCTGGTGGCCGACAACGGCGCCACCGCCGTGCGGCTGCTGGGCACCACCACCATCGACGCCGCGTTCCTGGACATCCTCATGCCCGGTCTGGACGGCATGGACGTGGCCCGGGTGCTGAGCGTGCTGTCCGAGCCCCCGTCCATCGTGTTCGTGACCGCCTCCGAGGCCCACGCGGTGGAGGCCTTCGGCATCGGCGCCGTGGACTACCTGCTCAAGCCGATCCGGCCCGAGCGGCTGGCCGAGGCGGTGGGCCGCATCGCCCAGCTGCGCAGGCCCGGGGGAGGGGCCCCGCCCGCCGAGGACCTGCACGTGGTGCAGATCGACACCGGCAGGCGCACGGTGTTCGTCAAGCGCGACGACGTGCAGTTCGTGGAGGCCCAGGGCGACTACGTGCGCCTGCACACCTCCGACGGGGGCCACCTCATCCGCCTGTCGCTGTCCTACCTGGAGGAGGTGTGGGCCTCGGCCGGGTTCGTCCGGGTCCACCGGGGGTTCCTGATCGCCATCCCGTGGGTGCGCGACCTGCGGGTGACCTCCTCGTCCGGCCTGGTGGCGGGAACCCCGGCCGGGGACGTGCCGGTGAGCCGCCGCCACGGCCGCCACCTGCGCGCCCAGCTGCTGGAGGCGGCCCGGCGCGACCAGCTCGGCCGGTCCGCGAACGCCCAGGGCGGCCCCGCCCCCCGGTCGCGGGACGGTGAGGGGGAGCAGGCGCCGTGAGCCCGCGCCGCGAGAAGCTGACCAGCCCGCAGACCCGGATCGCGCTGGCCCGGGGCAACCGGCCCGCGCAGCACCTGCTGCCGATCCCGGAGCCGGTGGACACCGAGGCGGCCCGCGCGCTCTTCCGGGCCCAGCGGCGGACCGCCGTGCGCACCGTGGCGGTGCTGTCGGCGCTGCTGTTCGGGATGAGCGGCGCGTTCGCGCTCTTCCCCGCGCTGGGGGAGGTCCGCCCGGGCGGGGTCCCGCTGTCGTGGCTGCTGCTGACGGTGGCGATCTACCCGATGCTGTTCGGGCTGGCGCTGTGGCACGTGCGCTCGGCCGAGCGGATCGAGGACCGGGCCGAGAGCGCCGCGGACCGGGCGGAGGCCGCGCGGGTGCCGGAGTACGACCGGAAACCCGGAGGCGCGAGGGGACCGGGATCCGCGAGCGGTGAGGACACGGGGCGCACGTGGTGATCGCGGTCCTGGCCATCGGGCTGGTCCTGCTCACCAGTCTGGTCATCGGCGTCTACGGGGTGCGGGCGGCCCGCTCGACCTCCGACTTCCTCGTGGCCTCGCGGCGGATCTCCCCCAACTGGAACGCGATGGCGATCGCCGGGGAGTACCTGTCGGCCGCCTCGGTGCTGGGGCTCGCGGGGCTGCTGCTCAAGAACGGCCTGGGCACCATGTGGTACGCGGTGGGGTTCGCCGCGGGCTACGTGGCGGTGGTGGCGCTGGTGGCCGGGCCGATGCGCCGGTCGGGGGCGTTCACCGTGCCCGACTTCGCCGAGTACCGCCTGGGTGCGCCGCGTCTGCGCAAGCTGTGCGGCTGCGTGGTGCTGGTGATCATGCTGCTGTACCTGGTGCCCCAGTTCAAGGGTGCCGGTGTCGTGCTGGCCCTGGTCAGCGGCACGCCCTACTGGGTGGGGGTGCTGCTCGCCGGGCTGGTGGTGAGCGCCTCGATCGCGGCCGGGGGGATGCGGTCGGCGACCTACGTGCAGGCCTTCCACTACGTGGTCAAGCTGGCCTTCATCGCCATCCCGGCGGTCTACCTGGTGGTGCACGCCGGTCCCGGGACCCGGGCGGAGGCGCTCAACCCCGAGTGGGGCACGCACTTCCCCGAGACGACCCCGGTGGAGTTCACCGTGGGGACCCGGTTCAGCCTGGACGAGCCGGTGACGGTGACCGCCTCCGGGGGCGAACGGGTGGAGTTCGCGGCCGGGGAGCACACCGTGGAGGCGGGCGCCGAGTACGTGTTCCCCGAGGGCGCGCCCATCCCGCACCCGGCGGGGCTGCCGGAGCTGGGCAGCGAGCGGTGGAGTTCGCCGCTGCTGGACGTGGGCGGGTACCCCCTGTTCGAGACGTGGTCCACGCTGCTGGCGATCACGCTGGGCTGCATGGGGCTGCCGCACGTCATCATGCGCTTCCACACCAGCCCCACGGCGCGGACGGCGCGCCGGGTGGCGGTGGGCGTGATCGCCCTGCTGGGGCTGTTCTACCTGTTCCCGACGGTGTACGGGCTGCTCGGGCGGGTGCTCACCCCGCACCTGGTGCTGCTCCAGGGCACCGACACGGTCGCGGTGGTGCTGCCCGCCCAAGCGGTGCCGGGCTCGGTGGGGACGGTGCTGACGGCGCTGGTGGCGGCGGGGGCGTTCGGCGCGTTCCTGTCCACCTCCTCCGGACTGCTGCTGGCCCTGGCGGGCGGGCTGTCGCACGACCTGTTCCAGGGCAGCGTGCCGCGGCTGCGCCTGGCGGTGGCCGTGGGCGCGTGCGTGGCGGTGCTGCTGGCGCTGCCCGCGCAGCTGATCGACATCAACGTGCTGGTGGTGTGGGCGTTCACGGTGGCGGCCTCGACGTTCTGCCCGCTGCTGGTGCTGGGCATCTGGTGGCGGCGGCTGACGCTGGCCGGGGCCGCGTCCGGGCTGGTCGTGGGGGCGGTGACCGCGACCGGCGCGGTGGGGTGGTCGATCCTGCTGCCGCCCCCGGCCGGGTGGCTGGCGGTGCTGCTGGCACAGCCCGCGGCGTGGACCATCCCGCTGGCCTTCGGGACGATGGTGCTCGTCTCGCGGCTGACCAGGCCGCCGGACTGGGCCGAGCACGCCGTGCTGCGCCTGCACTCCCCCTGACCCGCGTGGCCGTGGACCTGCTGCCGACTCCGGTGCCGGCTCCGGCGGTGGCGCTGGTAGCAGGGACGTCCGTGCCGGGCGGGCCACTGGGGGCGCGTTCCCGGGTGTAGGGTCCGGACTGAGCGCGTACGATCACCCGTAGTGCCGACAGCGACACGAGGAGTCCCATGCCCCCCTCACGCCGTGCTCTGCCCGCGCTGCTGGCGGCGGGCGCGCTCCTGATCGTCTGCGGTGCCTCGCCCTCGCTCGCCCCGGACGACCCG
>NZ_QPFC01000845.1:0-1238 GCF_003427465.1 Nocardiopsis sp. TNDT3
GCGGGGCGGGGTGGGGCCCGTCCGCGACCCGCTCCGTCCGGTGGACCGATCTCGCGTGGCCGCATGTGGACATGTAGTACGTTGCCTTGCGGCCACGGGTAGGTGTTCGAGGAAAAGCAGCCGGAGGATCATTCGTGCCGTTCACTTCTGATGCGGCGCGGCGCAGGTCCCGCGTACCGGGTGGCGGCGGGGCGCTCACCGCCTTCGCCCTGTCCTACCGGGTCCGCTTCGCACAGGCGCTGACGCTCACGCTCGTCACCGCGCTCCTCGTGGCGCCGGTGCACACCGGCGCGCTGGAACCCGCCGAGGCGAGCCTGGAGGAGTTCCGGGAGAGGGCCGAGACCGCCTCCCAGGAGCTGGAGGAGGCCAACCAGGACCTCGTCGACCGCCAGGACGCGCTGGAGGACGCCCAGTCGGAGCTGGTCCAGACCATCTACGACCTCCAGCAGACCGAACTCGAACTCAACGAGATGCGCGAACCGCTGGCCCAGCTGGCCAGCACGCTGTACAAGCAGCCCGACGGCGGCATGCTCGCCGTCCTGGCGTCGGGGTCCCTCACCGAGGACCTGCAGATCCAGTCCTACGCGGCGAAGATCTCCGAGGACAACCAGATGCTCATCCAGGACGCCACGGACCTGCGTGAGGAGCAGGTCGAGCTGGCGAGCCAGGCGCAGGAGCTCCAGACCACCACCCAGCTCGAACAGGTCGAGCTGGCCGCGGACATCGAGGCCCTGCGCGAGCGGTCCGAGCAGACCACGAACGAGCTGGTGCAGGAGCTGGAGGACCGCGGCATCGACCCGGAGGCCTACATGGCCGCCGGGGACTGCGACCCGTCCGCCGCCGCGAACGCCGAGGGGGCGGCCAACGGCCTGCTCCCGGCCAACTCCCTGTGCGACCTCTACGACGACAAGAAGCTGCGCGCCGACGCGGCCGTGGACTTCCTCCAGCTCAACGCCAGGTACGTGGACGAGTTCGGCGAGAACATCTGCATCACCAGCGCCTACCGCGACCTGCCCAACCAGCACCGCGTCTACGGACAGGTCGCGCCGGGCTTCGCGGCCGTCCCCGGCACGAGCAACCACGGCCTGGGACAGGCCATCGACCTCGGCTGCGGCATCCAGAACTACCGGTCCGACCGCTGGCTCTGGATGGAGGCCAACGGCGCCGACTTCGGCTGGCACCACCCTGCCTGGGCCAAGTCCAGTCCCTTCGAGCCCTGGCACTGGGAGTACACCGGC
>NZ_QPFC01000846.1:0-5748 GCF_003427465.1 Nocardiopsis sp. TNDT3
GGCCGGACGCGACGCGTCCGGCCCCCTCGTGCGCTCCCCGGGGTGCGCACGCGCCGCTAGCGGTACTTGCGCAGCTCCGCGCGGCCCAGCGAGCGCAGGTGCACCTCGTCGGGCCCGTCGGCCAGCCGCAGCGACCGCACCCCCGCCAGCCATCCGGCCAGGGGCAGGTCCTGGCTGACCCCGGCCGCGCCGTGCGCCTGGATCGCCTTGTCCAGGATCCACTCCACCGTGCGCGGGGTGGCGATCTTGATCGCCTGGATCTCGGTGTGCGCGCCCCTGTTGCCCACGGTGTCCATCAGGTACGCGGTCTTGAGCACCAGCAGCCGCAGCTGCTCGATGGCCACGCGCGCCTCGGCGATCCACTCGCGGACCACGCCCTGTTCGGCCAGCGGCCTCCCGAAGGCCACGCGGTCCAGCACCCGGCGGCAGGTGAGCTCCAGGGCGCGCTCGGCCATGCCGATGCCGCGCATGCAGTGGTGGATGCGGCCCGGCCCCAGCCGGGCCTGGGCGATGGCGAACCCCTCGCCCTCACCGCCGACCAGGTTCGAGGCGGGCACCCGCACGTCCTCGAACACGACCTCGGCGTGGCCGCCGTGGTCGCTGTCGTCGTAGCCGTACACCGTCATGCCCCGCCTGACCGTCAGCCCGGGGGTGTCGCGCGGCACCAGCACCATGCTCTGCTGCCTGTGCCGCTCGGCTTCGGGGTCGGTCTTGCCCATCACGATGAACACGGCGCACTCGGGGTTGAGGGCCCCGGTGATGTACCACTTGCGTCCGTTGACCACGTACTCGTCGCCGTCGCGGACGATGCTGGTGGTGATGTTGGTGGCGTCGGAGGAGGCCACCGCGGGCTCGGTCATCGCGAACGCCGACCGGATCCGGGCGTCGAGCAGGGGCTCCAACCAGCGCTCGCGCTGCTCGGGGGTGCCGAACATCGTCAGCACCTCCATGTTCCCGGTGTCGGGCGCGGCGCAGTTGAGCGCGATCGGCGCCAGGCGCGGACTGCGCCCGGTGATCTCCGCCAGCGGCGCGTACCGCAGGTTGGGCAGGCCGCCGTGTTCGGGGTGGCCCGCCAGGAACAGGTTCCACAGCCCGCGCTCGCGCGCCTCGGCCTGGAGCTCGCGCACCACCGGCGCGGTGGACCAGCGGTCCTCGCGCACGGCCAGCTGCTCCTCCAGCACCGCCTCGGCCGGGTAGACGCGCTCGTCCATGAAGGCGAGCAGCCGTTCGCGCAGTTCCTCGGTCTCTCTGTCGTGGGCGAAGTCCATATTCAGTCCTCCTCGAGCATGGTGTGGGCGCGCTCCACCAGGGGCGCGACCACCTCGCCGATCCGGTCGAAGCCCGCTCCGACGGTCAGTCCCCGGCTGTGGCGGAAGTGGATGCCCTCGGCGATGACCGCGAGCTTGAAGCAGCCCAGGGCCACGTACCAGCCCAGCCGGGACACGTCGCGGCCGGTCGCGGCGGCGTACATGCCCACCAGCTCCTCGGGGGAGGGGTAGCCCTCGGCGGAGGTGGCGGGCACGGCGCCCACGCCCACGGGCTGCGCCTGGTAGACGAGCATCAGGCCCAGGTCCACGAGCGGGTCGCCGAGCGTGGCCATCTCCCAGTCCAGGACCGCGTTGATGCGACCTCCGGAGGTGACCAGCACGTTGTCCAGGCGGTAGTCGCCGTGCACGATCGCGGGCGCCGACTGCTCGGGCAGCGTCGCGGCGAGCCTCTCGTGCAGCTCGTCGATGCCGGGGATGTCCCGGCTGCGGGAGGCCTCCAGCTGCTTGCCCCAGCGGCGCACCTGGCGTTCCAGGAACCCCCGCGGGCGGCCGAAGTCGCCCAGCCCGACCTCCTCGGGCTCCACCGCGTGCAGCTCGCCCAGGGTGGCGATCAGCGCCTCGGCCAGGCCGCGGACGCCCTCGGCGCCCAGCGGGGCGATCTCGTCGCGGGTGCGGAAGGGGGTGCCCGCCACGTGTTCCATGACGTAGAACGGCGCGCCCAGCACCTCGGCGTCCTCGCACAGGACGTGTGTGCGGGGGACGGGCACGGCGGTGTCGCGCAGCGCGCTCATCACCCGGTACTCGCGGGGCATGTCGTGCGCGGTGGCCAGCACGTGGCCCAGCGGGGGGCGGCGCACCACCCAGCTGCCCGCGCCGTCGGTGACCACGTAGGTCAGGTTGGACTTGCCGCCCGCCACCACCCGGCCCTCCAGGGGGCCCGAGACCAGGCCGGGCACGGCCGCGTCCAGGTAGGCGCGCAGGCCGGCCAGGTCCAGGCCCGGGAGCGCGTCCGTGTGTTCGCCGCTCACGCCCGCTCCTCGAAGACCCTGGCCTGGAGGCGGCGCATCCCCGCGAGCCAGCGGTCGGTGTCGTCGGCCCGGGCCGCGTAGTGGTCGGCGACCTGGGGGTGCGGCAGGATCAGGAAGCGCCCGTCGGCCAGGCCGACCATCACCGCGTCGGCGACCTCCTCGGGGGTGATCGCCTCCGGGGACAGGATGGCCCTGCCGGTGTCGCCGCTGCTCTCCAGCAGGTTGGTGCGCACGCCCATCGGACACACGCACTGCACGGTGATCCCGCGGTCGCCGTAGGTGGCCGACATCCACTCGCCGAAGGCCAGAGCGGCGTGCTTGGTCACCGAGTACGGCGCGCTGCCCAGCATCGTGAGCAGGCCCGCGGCCGACACCGTGGTCAGGAAACGGCCCCGTCCGCGCTCCAGCCAGCCGGGCACCAGCTCGCGGGCGGCGCGCACGTGGGCCATCACGTTGACCTGCCAGGCCAGGTCCCAGTCGGACTCCGGGGCCTCGGGGCCGCCGCCCACGCCCACGCCCGCGTTGGCCACGTACAGGTCGATGCCGCCCAGGTGCGCCCCGGCCTCGGCCACGAGCGCGGTGACGCCCGCCTCGCCGGCGGCGTCTCCGGGAACGGCCACCCCGCCGATCTCGGCGGCCACGGCCTCGGCCGCGCCCGCGTCCAGGTCGTTGACCACCACGCGCGCCCCGGCTCCGGCGAGCCTGCGCGCGATCGCGGCGCCGATGCCGTTGCCCGCGCCGGTGACCACGGCCCCGGTGTCGGTCAGGTCCATGTCACACACCTCCGGTGAGGGTGAGGCCGCCGTCCAGGACGAGGGTGCGGCCGGTGATCCAGGAGGCGTCGTCGGAGAGCAGGAAGGCCACCGCGCCCGCCACGTCCTCGGGCTCGCCCAGGCGCCCCAGGGGGTACTGGGCGGCGACCTCCTCCTCGCGCCCCTCGTAGAGGGCGGCGGCGAACCGGGTCTTGACCACGGCCGGGGCGACGCCGTTCACGCGGACCCCCGGGCCCAGTTCGACGGCCAGCTCCTCGGTGACGTGGATGAGCGTCGCCTTGGTGGCGCCGTAGAAGCCGATGCCGGGGGCGGGCCTGGTCCCGGCCACGGAGGAGACGTTGACGACGGCGCCGCCGTGCTCGGCCATCCAGGCGTGGTAGGCCTTCTGCGTCCACGAGATCGCGGACAGCACGTTGACCTCGAAGATCTTGCGGGCCGCGTCCAGGTTCAGGTCGATCATCCGCCCGTAGACCGGGTTGATGCCGGTGTTGTTGACGAACATGTCGATGCTGCCGAAGGCCTCCAGGGTGGCGGCCACGGCCGCGTCCTGGTGCTCGGGATCGTCGGCCCGGCCGGGGACGCCGATGGCGTGCTCGGGTCCGCCCAGGGCCTTGACGGCCTCCTCCAGGGGCTCGGGCCTGCGCGCCGTGACGCACACGCGCGCGCCCTCGTCGACGAGCCGCTGGGCGACGGCCAGGCCGATGCCCCGGCTCGCGCCGGTGACGATGGCGGTCCGCCCGCCGAACCGGGATGTCATTCCGCTCTCCTTAGACCGACTGGTCGGTATGTCAGGGCGACTCTATGTCGGGGGAGGTGCGTGCCGCAAGGGGCGAAAGGGACGCCGAGGCGGGACAATGGCGGCGCGGGCCGACGACGTCCCCCGCGGACCGGAGAGTGAGGGCTTCCATGACGACCGACGTGGTCGATGTACGGGACAGGAAACGCTACGAGATCAGGGTCGACGGGGAGGTGGCCGGGTTCGCCGAGTACATCCTCACCGACGACATGGTGACCTTCACCCACACCGAGATCGACCCCGCCCACGAGGGGCGGGGCCTGGGCGGAACCCTGGTCAGGGGGGCCCTGGACGACGTACGTCCGCGGGGCCTGGCGGTGCTGCCCCTGTGCCCCTTCGTCAAGGGGTGGATCCAGCGCCACCCCGACTACACCGACCTGGTCTACCGGAGCGCCGCCGAGTAGGGCCGGCCGCGCGGAGGGCTCCCCCCGGGCTCCCCGTGGCGGTGTCCGTCCGGCGCGGCGGACCGGCGCGGCGCTCACCGGGTTCGCGCCGGTCCGCCTCCGGGCCGTTGAAATCCGACACGTCGGACATTTAGTGATCTACGCGGTAAAGGTGGCGCTTTCTCAGGCGGTGGTGTCGAGGGTGAGTTTGCCGACGGTTCCCCGGGAGCGCAGCGCCTCGTGTGCCCGCGCGGCCTCGCCCAGGGGGTAGGAGCCGCCCAGGACGGGCCTCAGGTGCCCCTCCGCCACCAGTGTGAACAGCTCGGCCATCGCCCGGCTCATCACGTCGCCCGGCAGCGTCCACACGTGCGGCAGCCACATGCCGCTCACGCTGGTGGAGAAGCGCATGAGGTTGGCGGGCTGCACCGGGCTGGGCAGCTCGCGCGAGGCCATTCCGTAGAAGGCCAGGCGTCCGAACGGCGCCAGTGCCCGCACGCTCTGGTCGGTGACCCGGCCGCCCACCATGTCCAGGACGGCGTCCACGCGCTGGCCGCCGTTGGCCTCGATCAGCGCCTCGGTCATGTCGGGGGCCGCCGAGTCCACGACGGCGTCCGCGCCCAGCTCCACGGCCAGCGCGCGCTTGTCCTCGCTGCTGGCCACGGCGACGACCCGCCCGGCGCCGAACCGCTTGGCCAGCTGGACGGCGAGCGTGCCCACGCCGCCCGCCGCCGCGTGCACCACGACCGTCTCGCCCGGGTCCATCCGCACGGACCTGCGCAGCAGCACCCAGGCGGTGGCGCCCTGCACGATCAGGGCGAGCGCGTCCTCGTCCGAGACCCCGTCGGGGACGTCGAAGGCCGTGCCGGTGGCGGCGGTGGCCTTCTCGGCGTAGCCGCCGCTGGTGGTCAGGGCGACCACGCGGCGGCCGTCGGCGGTGCGTCCGGCGATCTCCATGCCCGGGACCAGCGGAAGCGTGGCGGGGGCCAGATAGCTGTTCTCGGCCTGGTGGGTGTCGGCGAAGTTGACCCCGGCGCGGGTGACGTCGACGAGGACCTCGCCGGGGCCCGCCTCGGGGTCGGGCAGTTCGGTGAGGCGCAGGACCTCGGGTCCGCCGAACTCGGTGATCTGGATGGCGCGCATGGGCGTCCCCTCCTTCGTCTGTTCATACCGACCAGGTGGTATGTTACCGGTCGGTCGGGTTCGGGCGCCCGCCGCGTCCCGGCCGTTCGGACGGGTGTCGCGGGCGGGGGCGTCGCCGCGGTGGCGCCCCCGGGTCTTGCGCCGGTCTGCCTAACGTTGTTAGGTGTGGGGTGCCGCGCACCGATGGGGAGGACGCACGTGGACGCCGAGTACACAGTGACGACAGCAGCCGGACGGGTCCGGGGCACCGCCTCGCCGCGCTCCGAGAGCGGCGGGGTCGCCGTCTACCGGGGCGTGCCCTACGCCGCCGCCCCCTTCCGAGAAGATCGCTTCGCCGCCCCCGCGCCCGCCGCCCCCTGG
>NZ_QPFC01000847.1:0-2461 GCF_003427465.1 Nocardiopsis sp. TNDT3
GAGTATCTCCTCGCCGGGTGGGACCGGGGCGGGGCGCACGGGCGGCCGGTACAGCGGGGAGGCCGCGGCGGCGACCCGCCGCCGCAGTCGGACGAGGGCGCTCACGACCAGCCTCCTTGCCGGGCACGGGTGCGGTACAGCAGGTAGAAGAAGAACGGCCCGCCCAGGGCCGCGGTGACCACGCCCAGGGGGATCTCGGCGGGGGCCGCGACGGTGCGGGCGAGCAGGTCGGCGGCGAGCAGGAGCAGGCCGCCGCCCAGGGCGCTGGCGGGCAGCAGGACCCGGTGCCCGGGGCCGGTGACCATGCGGATGATGTGCGGGACGACCAGGCCCACGAAGGAGACGATCCCGGCGAAGGCGACGGCGGCCGAGGTCAGCAGGGCCATGGCGCAGATGAGGACCAGGCGGGTGCGCTCCACGTCCACGCCCAGGTGGCGGGCGGGCCCCTCGCCGAGGGCGAGCAGGTCCAGGCGGCGCGCGTGGAAGGGGATGACCGACAGCCCGAGCAGCAGGCACGGGGCGATGGCGGCGACCTTGGCCCAGGTGGCGGTGGAGACGCTGCCGAGCTGCCAGAAGGTGATGGTCTGGATCTCGGCGTCCTGGGAGAAGTTGGTCATCAGGCCGATGGCCGCACCGGCGATCGCGTTGACGGCGATACCGGTGAGCAGCAGGGTGACGACCTCGGTGCGTCCGCGCGAGCGCGCGAACACGTACACGAACAGGGTGGTGGCCAGGCCGAACACGAAGGAGGAGGCGATGATCGTCCAGTGGCCGAGGATGGTCAGGCCGGTGAAGATGACGGCGATAGCGCCGACGGCCGCACCGGAGGAGACGCCGATGACGCCGGGTTCGGCCAGGGGGTTGCCGAAGACGCCCTGCATCATGGCGCCCGCCGCGCCCAGGGCTGCGCCGACCATGACGGCCAGGACGACGCGGGGCAGGCGCACGTCCCACAGGACGGTGTGGCCGATCCGGTCGGGCGGGGTGCCCGCCTCCAGACCGAGGGCGTGCAGGAGCGAGGCGGCGACCTGCCCGGGCGGGATGGGGTAGGCCCCGGCCCCGGCGGCGACGACCGCGACCGCGACGAGACCGCCGGTGAGCGAGGCGAGCAGGAGCGCGGCGCGCAGGCGGCGCAGGGCGCGCCGGTCCCGCGGGGCGGCTGGTGCGGTCGTGGCTTTCGAGGCGGCCGGTGCGGTTGTGGGAACGGCTGCTTCGGAAGGGACCTTCGGGGTGGCCGGAGTGAACGATGTGCCTGACGGGACTGCGGGAGGAACGGGTTCGCGGGTGCTGGTTCCGCCCTGCTCGGGGGAGGGCGTGCCGGTGGCCGCCCGAACAGACCCTTCGGGGAGGCCCTGGGCGTCGTCGTCCGCGGGCCTGCGGGGAGCGGTCACCGTTCCCCCTCCCCCGCGCTGACGGCGGCGAGTTCGTCGGCGAGGGCCGCGACGACCTGCGGGGTGCGGGGGCCGAAGTTGAGCAGGACGCCGTCCTCGAAGTCGACGACGGCGCGCGCGGCGCCGGCCGGGGTCTGGGCGACGCCGGGGATCTGGACGAGCCCCTCGATCCCGCCGACCGACTCCAGTCCCTTGGTCATCACCAGGAGCACGTCGGGCTGGGCGGCGATGAGGGCCTCGGTGGTGATGGGGGTGAAGGGTGTGGTCAGGCCCATCTCGACCCCGGCGTCGCGGGCGCCGATCTCGGCCAGCATGGCGTCGGCGCCCGAGCCGGGTCCGCCCAGGAGGTAGACCCCGGCGGTGCCGCGCAGGTAGAGGAAGGCGACGAGGGGGTCGCCGCTGACCGCGGTGGAGTCGGCCCTGACCTCGGCCATCTGCCCGCGCGTGCGTTCGGCCAGGGCCGTGCCGCTGGCCGGGACGCCGAGGGCCTCGGCCACGCGCTCGAAGCGCGGGTACATGTCGTCGATGGACCAGGCCTCCTCCACGATGACGACAGGGACGCCGGAGCTCTGGATCTGCTCGATGGCCTCGGGCGGCCCGGTCTGGGTGTCGGCGAGGACGACCGTGGGCTCCAGGGACAGCACGCTCTCGGCGGAGACCTCGTGCGCCTCGCTGACCGTGGGCAGGTGGGCGGCCTCCTCGAAGGTGGCGCCGACGTCGCGGCCGACGACGTTGTCGCCCAGGCCCAGGGTGAAGACGATCTCGGCGAGGCTGCCGGTGAGCGGGAGGACGCGGCTGGCGTCGGTGACCTCGACCTGCTCGTACTCCAGGGGGTCGGAGCTGGTGCGGTAGGGGTCCAGGACCACCGAGTCGACGGTCACGGGCAGCTCGGGCGCCGCGGGTTCCTCCAGGATCTGGAGGCGGTTCTCGGCGAGGTCGGGGATGCCGGGCGCGTCGCCGGAGGCCGCGGGGTCCGCGTCTCCGGAGGCGCCGCCGGTGCACCCGGTCAGGGCGAGCACGAGCGCGCAGGCGGCGGCGAGGGCGCGGGGAGCGGCGGGGCGGACGCGGAG
>NZ_QPFC01000848.1:0-9813 GCF_003427465.1 Nocardiopsis sp. TNDT3
ACCAGGGACGACCGGTGATCGGGTGGTCGCTTCGACTAAGCCGCTCCATCCACCCCTCCCCACCAGGGACGACCGGTGATGGGGTGGTCGCTTCGGTTAGACCGCTGCTAGTACCCCTGGGATGACCGGTGGGCGAGTGACCGCAGGAGGCCCCCGCGGACGAGAGAACACGAGGACAGGCGTGACCACACCGCTGGTGATCGACACCGACACCGCGCAGGACGACTGCGTGGCCCTCCTCATCGGGCTGCTGGACCCTGAGGCGGACCTGCGCGCCATCACCATGGTCGCGGGGAACGTCGGCTTCGACCAGCAGGTGCGCAACGCCTTCCTGACCCTCAGCGTGGCCGGTCGCCTGGGCGAGGTGCCGGTGTACCTGGGCTGCCGCCGTCCGCTCGTGCGCCCGTGGGTGAGCGCGGAGAACGTGCACGGCGACGGGTCGGGGGGCCTGTCCATGGACGTCTCCGGGTTGGAGACCGAGCGCGAGCACGCGGCGGACGCCCTGGTCCGGCTGGCCGCGGAGAACCCCGGCGAGCTGTCGATCGTGGCGATCGGGCCGCTGACCAACATCGCGATGGCGGCCGCCAAGGACCCCGACTTCGCCCGCAACGTCGGCGCCCTCTACGTCATGGGCGGGTCCAACAACGGCCGCGGCAACATCACCGCCGCCGCGGAGTTCAACTTCTACGTGGACCCGGAGTCGGCCAAGGCCGTGTTCGCGGCGGGCTTCGAGATCACCGTGGTCCCCTGGGACCCGCTGACGCTGCGCCAGGCGGTGTTCGGCCAGGAGCGGCTGGACGCCCTCGCCGCCCTCGGCACGCCGCTGTCGGACTTCTTCGGGCGCGTGTGCGCGGCGACGCTGGAGTTCGACCGCAGCGTGGGCATCGACGGCACCACCCACCCCGACTCCCTGACCGCCGCGGTGCTGCTCCACCCGGAGCTGGTGCGCCGCTCCGCGCGCTACCACGTGGACGTGGAGACCGCCGGGGAGCTGACCCGCGGCTACTCGGCCATGTCCTGGGGCGTGCACGGGCTGGAGGCGAACGCGACGGTGATCGAGGAGATCGACGCCGACGGGTTCTTCGACCACCTCGCCGGGCTGCTGTCCCGGCGCACCGTCCCGAACCGGACCGTCACCGGCCTGTAGCTTCCGACCTCCGGCTGCCCGGCACCTGACGGACACCTTCTCCATGCCATGTGCCACGGATCCATAACATCCGCACGAACGCGGAACACCGCACCGCCACGCTCATAGCATCGATGCTATGAGCTGGGGTAGCATCGAACTGGAGCCGGAAGCCGAGCTATGGCTGGAGGCGCTGTCTGACGAGGAATGGGCGCAGGCCATGTTCCACCTGGACCTCCTTGAGTCCCGCGGAGTCGGCTTGGGGTTCCCCTACACGAGCCAACTGGACGGCAAACCGCGGGAACTGCGCTTCTACTGCGGTGGGCAGCGGGTGCGCGTCACCTACTACATCGCGGGCGAGCGACGCATCATCATGCTGACCGTGTTCCGCAAGACCCGGGCGCGCGAGTCAGCCGAGGTCAGGCGGGCGACGAGGGCCATGAACGAGTGTCTGCGCGCCGGTCACACCATCGACGGCGAGGAGGAATGATGAGTACCTCACCGAGAAGGACCCTGTCCGAACTGAAGTCGTCCGAGCGCTTCGACCGGCCCGGAGTCCGAGAGGCCTACGAACTCACCCGGCTGCGTTTCGAACTGGCTGAGACCGTCCGGCTGCGGCGGGAGCAGCTCGGCTGGTCCCAAGCCGAACTCGGGCGCCGGGCGGGCATGCCCCAGTCCAGCATCGCCCGTTTCGAGCACGGTGGCACGGAGCCGACACTGCCCACACTGGAGCGCATCGCCGAAGCCCTGGGGCTGGTTCTGCGGGTACGGATGGAAACCCCTACGGAACAGGAACCCGACTCCAGCGCCGCGTAGATCGTTCACACCACCGGGCACCGTCCCGAACCGGACCGTCACCGGCCTGTGAACCCGCCCCTCGGCCCGGGCCGGGACGAGGGGTGTGCGCGGCAGGGCGACGGGACGCTCCAGCGGCCCCCGGGGGCTTCGGCGTGCGAGGGGGCACGCCCGCCCGCCGCCGGCCCCCACGGGGCGGTCCGGGGAGCCTCAGCCGTTCTTGACGACGATGGTCTCCACCGTGTTCGCGACGTGCTCGAACGCGTCCGCGGCGGTCTCCAGCTCCTCGATGACGTCCTTGAGCTTGAGGACCGTCAGGGCGTCGTACTCCCCGCTGAAGAGGCGGGCCAGGAGCTTGCGGTAGATGCGGTCGGCCTGGTTCTCCAGCTGGTTGATCTCGATCCAGTACCGGGTCAGGTCCTCCAGCGTGCGCAGGCGGGGCATCGCCTCGGCGGTCAGCTCGGCGGCGCGCTCCAGCACCTCGATCTGGTCGATGATCCCCTTGGGGAGGCGCTCCAGGCCGTACAGGCCGATGAGGTCGACGGCGGCCTCCATGGAATCCATCACGTCGTCCAGGTTCGAGGCCAGACGGTAGATGTCCTCCCGGTGGATGGGTGTCCCCGAGCTCTTGTTGAGGCGTCGCATGATCGCGTGGGTGGCGTCGTCACCCGCGTGCTCGCAGGCGCGCATCTTCTCGGTGATGGCCTCGCGGTCGGCGCCGTCACTCATCAGCTCCACCAGCAGGCGAGCCGCGATGACCAGGTTGTTCGCCGAGTCGGTGAACATCTCGTAGTAACTGTCATCACGCGGGCGCAAGCGCAGGCGCACGTCGTTCTCCCGATGGTGCGGTGGTGTTCCTTGGTGGATGTTAAGCGCGTCGGCCAGTTGGTCCGGCGCGGCCGGGCTGGGCGGCGCCGGTCCGGCGCCGAGGGGTTGGGCTGGCACGGGCTTAGTCACCGCTTATTCATCTGGTGGTGCCGCCGCGTGGAACACCCTGGGGGTGCGGGGTCCATCGCAATCCTCCCAATCTCGACAACACCGGGACGGTTCGGGACGCTACCGTGTCCCGCTCCCGCTGGCCAGCGTCGCGCTGAGACAGGAATCACCCAATCGAGCGGAGACCGGTGGACAGTTCCACCGGGGTTCTTCGATGTCCACCTTCGGTCTATTTGGCCGCAATAACAAGTACCCCCTCCGTTCAACGGGCCGATCACCCGGCCACGCCGCGGTTCGGGCCCGTAGGCTCACCTCCATGCCTTCCGCCCTGAGCGCGAGCGCCGTGCGGCGCCTCCGCGCGTCCCTGGACGAACAGCTCTCCGAACTGGGAGAGGCCCCCTTCGAGGGGAACGACGAGGCCGCAGTGGCCGCCTGCGCCGAGGCCGTGCTGCGCGCCGGGGAGCCCGTGCGCGCGGCCCTCAAGGCCGCGGTGCGGGGCACCCTGGCGGTGCTCGCGGACCGTGCTCCCGGTCACAGCCTGGAGGTGCGCGTACCGCCGTACGGCGCCGTGCAGGCCGTCGAGGGGCCCCGCCACACCCGCGGCACACCGCCGGGCGTCGTCGAGACCGACCCTCTCACCTGGCTGCGCGTGGCCACCGGCCGCACCCCCTGGGAACAGGCGGTGTCGGAGCACCTGGTGCGGGCCAGCGGCGTGCGCTCCGACCTGTCCGGACACCTGCCCCTGTGGCCGGTACCTCCCCCGGGTGGTGCCCGGCCGACGGCCAGGCACTAAGCTGTGGGTGTGTCGTACTCCGACGGCCGGCTCACCATGGATCTCGATCCGCTCGAACGCGGCCCGCAGGACGCCTGCGGTGTCTTCGGGGTCTGGGCGCCCGGCGAAGAAGTCAGCAAGCTCACCTACTTCGGCCTCTACGCTCTGCAACACCGCGGTCAGGAGTCCGCGGGCATAGCGTTGAGCGACGGGGAACGGATCGTCGTCTACAAGGACATGGGACTCGTCTCCCAGGTCTTCAACGAGGCGACCCTGGACTCCCTGCGCGGCCACCTCGCGATCGGCCACTGCCGCTACTCCACCACCGGGTCGCCGGTGTGGGAGAACGCGCAGCCGACCTTCTACACGGCGCGCGAGGGGGGTCTGGCGCTCGGCCACAACGGCAACCTGATCAACACCCCGGAACTGGCGGCGATGCTGCCCGACACGCGCCGGGGGGCCACCACCGACACCGAGGTCCTCACCAACCTGCTGGCCGAGCGGGCCAGGAGCGGCAGTTCCGTGGAGGACGCCGCCCTCGAACTGCTCCCGCAGGTCAGGGGAGCCTTCTCCCTGGTGTTCATGGACGAGGGCACCCTGTACGCGGCGCGCGATCCCCAGGGCATCCGCCCGTTCGTGCTGGGCCGCCTGGGCGAGACCTCCGGCGCGGGCGGCTGGGTGGTCGCCAGCGAGACCGCCGCCCTGGACATCGTGGGCGCCAAGGTCGTGCGCGAGATCGAACCGGGCGAGCTCCTCACCATCGACGAGCGCGGGGTCCGTTCGCGGCGCTTCGCGCCCGCCCGCCGCAAGGGCTGCCTGTTCGAGTACGTCTACCTGGCCCGTCCCGACACCACCATCGCGGGCCGCAACGTCAACTCCACCCGTGTGGAGGTGGGCCGCCGCCTGGCCAAGGAGCACCCGGTGGAGGCCGACCTGGTCATCCCGGTGCCCGAGTCCGGCACGCCCGCCGCGGTCGGTTACGCCGAGGCCAGCGGCATCCCCTTCGCCCAGGGCCTGGTGAAGAACTCCTACGTGGGGCGCACCTTCATCCAGCCCAGCCAGACCCTGCGCCAGCTGGGCATCCGGCTCAAGCTCAACCCGCTGCGCGACGTCATCGAGGGCCGCCGCCTGGTGGTCGTGGACGACTCCATCGTGCGCGGCAACACCCAGCGGGCCCTGGTGCGGATGCTGCGCGACGCGGGCGCCGCCGAGGTGCACGTGCGCATCTCCAGCCCGCCCGTGCTGTGGCCCTGCTACTACGGCATCGACTTCGCCACGCGCGCCGAGCTCATCGCGGCGAACATGTCCGTGGACGAGATCGCCGCCTCGGTCAACGCCGACTCCCTGGCCTACGTGGACCTCGACGAGCTCATCGCCGCGTCGGAGGTGCCCAAGGACAACCTGTGCCGGGCCTGTTTCGACGGCGTGTACCCGATCGAGGTGCGCGACGACGCCCGGGGCAAGTACCTGCTGGAGAAGTCCTGCGGCACGCCCGAGGGATCGACGCTGGCCACCAGCGACAAGTAGTCCGCCGCCGGGCCCGCACGGGCCCGCGCGGCGGCTCCGCCGTGCCCTGGGAGGGGAGGCGGGGACCGCACCACCAAGCGACACAGCACGAGGAGAACTGGCGTGGCAGCCGAAAGCACGGGGACGTCGGGCGCGTACGCGGCCGCCGGGGTGGACATCGCCGCCGGCGAACGCGCCGTCGACCTGATGAAGCGCCACGTGGCGCGCACCCGCAGGCCCGAGCAGGTGACCGACGCCAGCGGCTTCGCGGGCCTGTTCCGGCTCGACACGAACAAGTACAAGGACCCGGTCCTGGCGACCTCCACCGACGGCGTGGGCACCAAGGTGATGCTCGCCCAGCAGATGGACCGGCACGACACGATCGGCATCGACCTGGTGGCGATGGTCGTCGACGACCTCGTGGTCAGCGGCGCCGAGCCCCTGTTCATGACCGACTACGTCGCCTGCGGCGCGGTGGTGCCCGAGCGCATCGCCGAGATCGTCGGCGGCATCGCCGAGGGCTGCCACCAGGCGGGCTGCGCGCTGGTCGGCGGTGAGACCGCCGAGCACCCGGGCGCCATGGAGCCGGACGAGTACGACCTGGCCGGTGCGGGCACCGGCGTGGTGGAGGGCGACGCGATCCTGGGCCAGGACCGGGTCCGCGAGGGCGACGCCGTCATCGCGATGGGCTCCTCGGGCCCGCACTCCAACGGCTACTCGCTCGTCCGCAGCATCGTGGACCGGGCGGACCTGGACCTGTTCGCGCACGTCCCTGAGCTGGACGGGGTGCTGGGCGAAGTGCTGCTCACCCCGACCCGGGTGTACGCCAAGGACTGCGTGGCGCTGACCGCGGCAGTGGAGGTGCACGCCTACGCGCACATCACCGGCGGCGGGCTGGCGGCCAACCTGGCGCGCTCACTGCCCGACCACCTGGACGCGGAGCTGGACCGCTCCACCTGGGCACCCGCCCCCGTGTTCGGCTACCTGGCCGACAAGGGGGGCGTGGGCCGGGAGGACATGGAGGCCACGTTCAACATGGGTGTGGGCATGGCGGCGATCGTCGCGGCGGACGACGCCGAGCGCGCCCTGCGGGTACTGTCCGACCGCGGCGTCCCGGCCTGGCGGCTGGGCACGGTGACGGCCGGTTCGGGACGGGCCGTCCTGACCGGCGAGTACCGCGGCGCGTGAGGAGCGGACGCGAACATAGCCGGTGCGAACCACCGCAGTGGTTCGCACCGGCTATATCCACCTGTCCGCTACGGCTCCCGGGTGCGGGAGCCGTGACCGCCACAGGTCAGCGGTTGTTGTCCGAGCGACCTGAAGGTCTCGGTCTGCCGGGTACCGGCCCTACCGGGTACCGGTCCTGCTGGATACCGGTGCTGCCGGGTACTCCGGGTACTACTTGTCCGAGTCCGAGTACTTGTCGGCAAGATCCGCGTAGCGGTCGACCAGGTCGTCGTGAGAATCCGCGTAGGAATCATCCGGACCCGACGGCCCGGAGGGAGACCCCTCGTCCTCAGCGACACCCAGCTCCGACCGCAGCCGCTCAAGGTCGGTCCCGCCGGAGCTGTACTTGAGCTTCCGGGCGACCTTCTGCTGCTTGGCCTTGGCTCGGCCGCGCCCCATTGGCTCGACCCCCTCAACGATTGGGTTCCGACGAACCCCAGATCACTTACAAACCCGCACTATCGGGCTGACGGCCGTCAAACGCGACTGACGACAGGCGCCAGCTTACGTACACACACAACCGTACCTGGTCGGCCCCCGTCGTGCCTACGCCACCCGGGTGTGACGGATGTGGTGAGCGCACGTAACGGCGGCCGCACAGGCTACCCGTGGTGAGTGCCACAGACAACGATATGTGCCACGATGCGTTCGTGCTGCCCTACACCGCCTATCTCCGCGTCTACCAGCCGATCAACGCCTTCTCTCCGTACGAGCGCGGTTACTGGGAGGAGTACGCCGCCTCCCCCGACCGGCCCCGGCGGATCAACGCGCTGGCGGCGGAGCACGCCGAGAGCCTGAGCCGCCTGGTGGCCACGCCCCCGGTGGTGGCGCCGGCGGAGGAGAGCCGCAACGCCTACCTGCGGCGGGTGAACGAGCGGCTGTACGTCTGCCCCTGGCAGACCCGGCTGCGCTCGTGGCGGGCCTTCACGGAGTTCACCAGCACGATGCCGGTGGGGGTGAGCACGGCGTTCGTGCCCGTGGACGAGGCGGAGCGGGCGGAGGAGGAGTACCGCGAGTGGCGGGACTCGGGCGCGCTGGTGCGGCCGGGGATCCTGTCGAGCAACTGGACCGTGCCGATCCCCTGGTTCGTGCCCTTCGAGGCCCAGGAGCGGTGCCTGGTGCTGTCGGCGAACTCCACCCGGACCCTGCTGTACCTGACACGGACCTCGCTGGCCCTGAGGCGGCTGGAGCAGACGGCGGCGGTGCTGCGCGAGCACATCGGCGAGCACGCGGTGTCGGCCGCCACCGAGCAGCTGACGGACTGGCTGACGCTGACCGCGCACCCCGACTCGCTGCTGGAGCTGGACTACGGCGGGCTGCCGCACCTCCTCAGCGACGACCACCTCGGCGAGGACCACTCGGTGGCGGAGGTGGCCGGGGCGATCGAGGCCCTGGCGACGGGGGACGGTCGGCGCGTGGTGGAGCTGCGCGAGAGGCTCACGCGGCGCTGGAGGTCGGTACGCGCACTG
Organism: Nocardiopsis sp. TNDT3; assembly: GCF_003427465.1. NCBI lineage: Bacteria > Bacillati > Actinomycetota > Actinomycetes > Streptosporangiales > Nocardiopsidaceae > Nocardiopsis > Nocardiopsis sp. TNDT3. Next base: position 7,832 of record NZ_QPFC01000848.1, read on the forward strand.
GAGCACGCCAACTGAGGGTTACGGTGTCACCACGTTTTCGTGGACACCCACCGCCTTCTGTCGTCATCCGAAAGGGCGGACACGTGCGCGCCACGCCGGTTACCAACCTGGTACACCAGGTTTCTCGCTCTTCCTCCGCCATCTTTTCGCACGTGACAAGGGTGCGAGCCCGGACGTCGTCCGCGCACGACATCAAGAGTCGTGAAACTGGGCATAACGCCCGATAGGGATCGGCGTAGACTGTAGCCAAACGATCACAGAGCGCACCCTCAGTAACCAGGAAACCCTTGTCACGCGGGGAATCCGCGCGACCCGACCGTCAGCCGAAGCACACGGCGCCCCTCCCCCGCCGGTCCGCCTTCTCCCCCGCACGCGAACCGCCCACCGAGGGCCAAAGGCGCCGCCACGCTCCACGGAGCCGGGTTTCGGTCAGGCAGCCGTAGCACTTCGGGCACTCCGCATCGAGAAAAACGAGGCCGGAGAACGAAGTTTTGACCGAATACGCCACATGCCACTAAACGTGTCGCTAGAATCACTTAGCGTGACGCGGCCACGGGCGGCTTTCTTTGGCCTCCCACGTGCAAAGTTGCTTGGAGTGGTCGTACAATCACCTCGGGTGATGCCAATATAGACCTAGAGGGAATATTGGACATCCGGGCCAAGTGCCAGGATTAAGGCTCAAGGATCGGCACACAGATCCAGGAGGAGAGGCCGTACACATGTCAACTCGCACGCCCGAGGCGGAGCCCCTGTTGACCCCCGCCGAGGTTGCCACCATGTTCCGTGTGGACCCCAAGACCGTGACACGCTGGGCGAAGGCGGGCAAGCTGACCTCGATCCGCACCTTGGGCGGACACCGCCGCTACCGCGAGACCGAAGTCCGCGCCCTGCTGGCCGGAATCCCCAGCCAGCGTACGGAGTGATCTCCCCTGTCTGCGCCGATTCCGGGGGGAACGGTCGGACGGGCTCCGGCCGCTGACAGCGGCTGACAAAGGTCGAGGGCGGGTCTTCCCACAGGAGGCCCGCCTTCCGCGTGTCCGGGCGCCGAGGGGCGGCGGGCCCGGACGTTCCCACCGGACGGGCCCTCCGCCCGGGGCCGTGTGAGGACATCCAGCGAAGCCGGGCACACGGATGCCCGGGCACGCGGTGGAGCCGGGCGGCGGGTCCCGGAGGGCGCCGGCTAGAAGTCCTCGATCCGGTCGTCCATGGCGGTGGTGCGGTCGCGGGCCAGGAAGGTGGCGGCCGCGCCGCCGCCGACCGCCACCACCGCGGCGGTGATCAGCGCGGCGAGCGAGCTGCCCGTGGTCGCCAGGCGGTCGTCGTCCCCGGCGGCCTCCTCCGGCCGCGGCGACTCCTCCTCGGGGTCGCCCTTGTCGCCCGGGGAGGGCGGGGTGGTCGCGGCGTAGGTGGACCCGAGCGCCCACGCGTCGGCGAAGTCCACCGCGAAGCCCCTCTCCTGGCCGACCTCTCCGACCTGCACCCACACGGTCATCCAGCTTCGGCTCCCCCGCCCGTCCCAGTCCTCGTCCTGGTCCCGGAAGGTGGTCTCGTTGGCCTCGAAGCGGATGCGGACCGGCACCTCCAGGGCCACGTCCCCGTCCTCGTCGAAGACCTCCAGGACCTCCGCCACCACGGTCCCGTCGGCGTTCTTGCCCAGCGGCCCGGCGGAGACGCCGAACGCGGTCAGGTCGCCGTGCGCGAAGGTCGTCTCGGTCACGCCGTCGTACCCGGCGGTGGCCGTGGCGGTCACGTCGGCGAGGGTGAACTCCACGGCGTTGCCGTCGGTGGACACCGTCTCGGCGGCGGCCCCGTCGAGGAGGAGCACGTCCCCGGCCGCGCTCGGGGAGGAGCCGGAGGGACTGGGGGACGCGCCCTCCTGCGGTTCGTGCCGGGGGGCGTCGGAGGGCTCCTCGCTCGCCTGGGCCGCGTCCTGGTCCCCCGTGTCCGCGGGGGTGTCCCCGTCGCCCCCCGAGCCCCCGTTC
>NZ_QPFC01000849.1:0-1823 GCF_003427465.1 Nocardiopsis sp. TNDT3
TCCCCGGACCGCGTGTCCGGGGACGACTCCGGCCCTGGCCGGGCCCGGCCGTGCGGCCGGGTCAGGCGTTGGCGGGCGGCTCCCCCTCGTCGTCCTCCAGCTCGACCCGCTCGCGGCGGCGCTGGCCCTGGACGTGCTCGTCGCGGGTCACGTCGCGCTTGCGGACGTGGATCTCCTCGACGGGGACCTGCTCCTTGGAGACGACCGGGCGCTCCTCGTAGAGCGTGAAGGTCTCCTCGTCCTCGCCCATCTCCCGGGGCTCGCGCACCGCGGAGGGGTCGTCCACCGGGCGGCGCTCGACCTGGAGCTCGTCGTGGTGCAGCGGGACCGTCTCGTCGAACTGCTCGGTCTCGACGTACTTGTGCATGCGGGCGTGCCCGGCCTCACGCCGCTCCACGCCGATGTCCACGCGCTCCTCCGAACGCGTCATCGAGATGTCGTCGCGCTCGTCCGCCCTCGCGGGGTCGCGGTCGCGCATGCCGGCGTCGCGGTCACGCATGGCGGCGTCGCCGGCCACGCCCCCCGCCGCTCCTCCGGCGGCGCCCCCGGCCACGTCCTCCCGGCCGGTGGTCTGCGGCCCGGGGCCGCGGCCCATCGCGGTCTCCTCACCCCGCATCGGGGGGCCGCCGTGCTGCGCGTAGTACTGGCGGACCGTCTGCTCCTCCTCGGGAGAGATGTGCCGGTCGGCGTCAATGTGCGGGGCGTCCTTGACGACGGACTTGTCGTAGGGGACCCGGATGTCCTCCTCCACGGGCTGGGAGCCCTGGAGCGGGACGAGGGTCTCGTGCCTGCCGAACAGGCCGGTGTGCACGGACACCCAGCTCGGCTGGTCGGTGTTGTCGTCGAGGTAGACCTGGTTGATCTTGCCGACGTTGTGGCCCTCCCGATCGAGGACGTGGTGCCCGATCAGGTCTGCGGGTGTGCGATCGCGTGCCACGATGTCCCCCTAGTGGTTCGCGTGGTCGAGGGGCGGGTGCCCCAACGCTGTCCGCCCACCCCCTACCCGCCGTGAGCTGCGCGGACTAACGGCTCACCCAAGTCGCTACCGAGTCCGGGGCGAGTGTTGGCGCTCCCTTTGCCCCGGGCGGCCGCGCGTTGACGGCGTCGGGAGGCTCGACCCCTCGGGGTCAAGCCTCCTTGGTGTCGGCGGTGGCCTCGGCTGGGGCCGTCGCGGAGGGACGGGCCGCGGAGGGGGCGTCCGGGTCGCGGAGGTCGGGCAGGGGCCCGGCCAGATAGGCCTCGAGGAGGGGCCGCGAGGGGAGCCGGTCCGCCAGCGCCCAGGCGAGCATGCGGTGCAGGCCGTCCAGGTGGGTCACCGCGTCCGTGCGTTCGAGCCGCTCGTAGAAGGGGTGGTCGAGGGCGCGCGAACTCAGGAACAGCGGTGCGCGGGCCGCGCCGGTGTGCCAGTCCAGCTTGCCCCAGCACACCGGGTTGCTGGCGGGGTACTCCCGGCCCCAGTCGGTGAGCGTGCCCAGGGTCTCGGCGACGGTCGCCCCGGCCGGGGGGACGAGTTCGCGCTCCCCGTACTCGCCCGTGTGCCAGGGCAGGAGCACGGACAGGACGTCCTCGCGGTCCAGGGCGACCCGGTGCCACGTCCCGCCGAGCTGGCGGGTGGCCAGGGTCAGGGCGCTCTCGGCGTACGTGTTGGTGGCACGGGAGACCTCGTCCTCCAACGGGTGGGTGGCGCGGAAGCGCCGGATGACGGTGTCGGGGGTGACGGGTTCGAGGATCTGCACGGGTTCGGTCCTCAGGTCGGTCCGCCGGGTGGCGGGCGGTCACGGGGGCGACGGTCGTGGAGGTTGTGCGGCCGCGGGGGGCTGGAC
>NZ_QPFC01000850.1:0-5910 GCF_003427465.1 Nocardiopsis sp. TNDT3
TGGCGCATGCCGCCGGAGAACTCGTGCGGGTAGGAGTTGATCCGCTTGGCGGGCTCGGGGATGCCCACCCGCTCCAGCGACTCCACCGCGCGGGCGTGCGCCTCGGCCTTGGTGGCCTTGGGCCGGTGGATGCGGTAGGCCTCGATCAGCTGGTTGCCGATCGTGTACTGCGGGTGCAGCGACTGCATGGGGTCCTGGAAGACCATGGCGATGTCGTTGCCGCGCATCCGCCGCAGCTTCTTGTCCGAGGCGCTGACCACGTCCTGGCCCGCGACCTCGATGGAGCCGGTGATCTTCGCCTTGCTGCCCCGGTGCAGGCCCATGAGGGCCAGCGAGGTCACGCTCTTGCCCGAGCCCGACTCGCCCACGATGCCCAGGGCACCGCCCGCGGGCACCTCGAAGGACAGCCCTTTCACCGCGTGGACGTCGCCGTCCATGGTCGGGAACGTCACCCGCAGGTCGTCCACGCGGACGACGGGGTCGGTCGAGGCCATGTCACTTTCCTTCGTTAGAGCTGCTCTGTTCAACGCTGTCGGTCGTCAGGCGGCGATGCGCACGCGCGGGTCGACGACCGGGTAGAGCAGGTCGACGATCAGGTTGCAGACGACGATGAAGACAGCGCCCATCAGGGTCACACCGAGCACCACGGGCAGGTCCTTGCCGATGATCGCGTCGATGGCGTAGGCGCCGATGCCGTTCAGGGAGAAGACCTTCTCCGTCAGGATCGCGCCGCCCAGGACCAGGCCGACGTCCAGGCCGAAGATGGTCACGATGGGCGTCAGCGTCGGGCGCAGCGCGTGCTTGAAGATCACGCGGCGCTCGCTCAGCCCCTTGGCCCGGGCGGTGCGGATGTAGTCCTCGCCCAGGACCTCCAGCATGCCCGCGCGCGTCTGGCGCGCGTACTGCGCCGCGTGCAGGAAGGCCAGGGTGACCCAGGGCAGGAACATCACCTGGAACCAGCCGACCGGGTCCTCGGTGAGGGGGACGTAGCGCGAGACCGGGAACAGCTCCCACTTGTGCACGAGGAAGGCCAGGGCGAGCAGACCGGTGAAGTAGATCGGCATGGACACGCCCACCAGGGCGGCGCTCATGGCGATGCGGTCGAAGATGCTGCCCTTCTTGACCGCCGAGAGGACGCCGACGGCCACGCCGCCGATGATCCAGATGACGGCCGCGCCCAGGGCCAGCGAGGCGGTGACCGGCAGGCGGTCGAGCAACTGGGGCAGCACGGGGCTGTTGGTGGTGAAGGAGTAACCCAGGCAGGGCGCCGCGCACTCCACCGTCTCCCGGCCGAAGGTGTACTCGGAGCCGAGGACCAGACCCTTGACGAAGTCCATGAACTGCACGGCGATGGGCTGGTCAAGGCCCAGGCGCGCCACCGTGGCGTCGAGCGCCTCGGGGGTGGGGGCCTTGCCCACGTACATCGCGGCCATACCGCGCGGGGTCACGCCGGCCCAACGGGGCAGGACGTAGAAGATCCAGAAGGTCACCGCCGTGACGACGGCGAGCAGCAGCAGTCCCGCACCCAGGCGGCGGAGAATATAGTTCAGCATCGCGGTCGGCGGCGGGGGTACCCACGGGGCCGTGGCACCCCCGCCGCCATCACCTGCCTTCTCGTACTAGTTCAGGCCGGTCGGAGCACTAACCCCGGTCCACGCCCAGGGCCATGAAGTCGTACATCGCGTACGAGGACGTGTAGTAGACGTTGGTCAGCTCGTCCGAGCGGTAGAACAGCGCGCGGTCGAAGACGACCGGCAGGATGGCCGCCTGCTCCATGACCAGGGTGTCGATCTGCTCGTAGATGCTGGCGCGCTCGTCCGGGTCCTCGGTGGCCAGCGCCTCGTCCCACAGGGCGTTGATCTCCGGGTCGTCGAGCTCGGAGGTGTTGTAGTTGCCCGTGGCCTGGATGGCGTCGCCGTCGGTGATCTTGGAGGCGAAGCCGTAGCCGGTGGCCCAGTCGGGGATCCAGCCGGAGACGCTCAGGCCGATGTTGTTCTCACGGACGTAGTCCTGCGAGCCCGCGTACTGGGCGAAGAAGTCCTCGGCCGGGAAGGTCTGGATGTCGACCTCGATGCCCACGCGCTTGAGGGACTCCTGGAGGGACTCCGCGGTGGCGATGTCGTTGGGACGGCCGTCGCGGACCGCGATGGTGGTGCTGAAGCCCTCGGCCTCGCCGCACTCCTCCAGCTTGGCCTCGGCGGCGGCCAGGTCGCCCTTGTCGTCGTCGGAGGGGTACAGGTCCGACTCCGGGTTCGAGCCCTGGATGGTCGGCGGGAGCAGGTTGGTGGCGATGTCGCCGCCGGTCTCGCCGCCCCAGGCGCGGTGCAGGCTGTCCCGGTCGGCCGCGTACATGATCGCCTGGCGGCAGGCCACGTCCTCGATGACCGGGGTGTGGATGTTGACGTAGCGCAGGGCGCCCGAGTACGGGTTGTCCAGGTTGGCCTGGGCGTCCTCGTCGGTGAGCAGGCTGCTCTTCATCGCCGGGCCGACGCCGACGCCGGACAGGTCGACGTCGAGGTCGCCGTTGACCAGGCGCTGGTCGATCTCGTCCTGGTCGATGCCGATCTGGACGGTGACCTCATCCGGCAGGGCCGGGCGGATCGGGTCGGTCTCGGCGTCCCAGTGCTCGTTGCGGACCAGGTTGAGCTGGACGCCGGGCTCGTAGTTGCCCTCGAACTTGTACGGGCCCGAGGAGAGGACCTTCTCCTTGTACAGCGCGCCGCGGTCGGCCTCCACGGGCACCGGGGCGGTCTGCGGCTGGGTCAGCACGTAGGGGAACTCGGAGAAGGGGTCCTTGAGGTGGAAGACCAGGGTGTAGTCGTCCGGGGTCTCGACCGCGGTGAAGGTCTCCAGCGGGTCGTCGACCTCGTAGACGTTGAAGGGCTCCTGGTCCAGGTGCGCCTCGAAGTAGCGCGGACCGTTGGGCAGCTCACCGCCGTTGTAGTTCGAGCGCGCGATGGCGTACTTGATGTCCTGCGCCGTGATCTCGGAGCCGTCCTCGTACTTGAGGCCCTCCTGGATCTTGATGGTCCACTCGGTGAAGTCCTCGTTGGGCTCGGGCATGCCAGCGGCCATGTCCGTGGTCAGCTCGGTGGACTCCTGGGCCGGCGCCGGGGTGAAGGCCAGCAGCGTACGGGCGTAGTAGCGGGTGAAGTTCCAGCTGAACCCGTAGTAGGTGTCGCCCGGGTCGGTGGAGTCGAAGTCCGAGGAGATGGCGTAGCGCAGGGTGCCGCCGGTCTGGTCGGACGCGTTGACGACCTCGGTCGAGCCCTGGTCGAAGGCGGCGTCGGACGCGGAGTCTCCGCCGTTGGAGCCACCGCCCCCGCACGCCGAAAGGAGGATGGAAGCCGCCGCGCCGAGCGCGACGAAGCCGAGGGTGCGTTTCCTCAAGGAACTGCCTCTCATGCGAACCTGATGGTGATGATGGGATCAACCTGTCGTCGGATCCCTGCCTTGCGGAGGCCGGGCGGGTCAGCCTCCACCGACCGTGGGTCAGTCGGAGGTCTTGGGGTCGAAGGCGTCGCGCAGCCCGTCGCCGAACAGGTTGAACGCCAGGACGGTGATGAAGATGGCCAGACCCGGGAAGACCACGAAGTAGGGCGCCTTCTCGTACAGCGGCACCGCGTCGGAGAGCATCTTGCCCCAGCTCGGCGTGGGCGGGTTGATACCGACGCCCAGGAAGCTCAGGGCCGCCTCGAACAGGATGTTCGTGGGGACGAGCAGGGTCGAGTAGACGATGATCGGCGTGACCAGGTTGGGCAGGATCTCCCGGAAGAGGATGTGCCGGTTGCTGGCGCCCAGGCTCCTGGCGGCCTCCACGAACTCCCGCTCGCGCAGCGAGAGCGTCTGCCCCCGGACGATGCGCGCGATGTAGGGCCAGTTGAAGAAGCCGATGATGAAGACGATGACGCCGATGCGCAGGCCGTTGCCGCTCAGGCCCAGGACGCCGTCGGGGATGACGCCCACGAGCGCGATGGCGAAGAGCATCAGCGGGAAGGCCAGGAAGATGTCCATGGCCCGGCTGATGAGGGTGTCGACCCAGCCGCCCTTGTACCCGGCGACGATGCCCAGGACAGTGCCGATGAACACGCACAGCAGCGTGGACAGGAAGGCCACCAGCAGGGAGATCTGGGCGCCGTAGAGGATGCGGCTGAACAGGTCGCGTCCGGTCACCGGCTCCACGCCGAGCAGGTGGTCGGCGCTGATACCGCCCCAGGGGTCGGTGTCGAACGGGCTCGGGTTGGCCGGGTCGTTGGCCGGCAGGCCGGTGCCGGGCTCGATCAGGTCCTGGTGGAACTGGGTGGGCGGGTGCCCGAACCACTTGGCCAGGAGGGGCGCGAGGATCGCGGCGAGGATGAGCAGGACCACGACCACGCCGGAGACCATCGCGACCTTGTCCTTGCGCAGCCGCTGCCAGGCGATCTGGCGCAGGGACCGGTTGTCGGAGTCTCCGCGGACCCCGTGGGCCTGCGCAGCGACGTTCACGGCGTCGTTCTGCTCCGCCTGCTCCGCCGAATCGGGGGCATGCGAGGGCGCGCTCATCAGGCCACCACTCTCCACTCATACGCTTCTGGCCGAGGGGAACGGGACAGAACCCACGCGTACGGCCGCAAGGAGGGGTGACCTGCGGTTCGCGCGCGGTGGGGCCGGCCGGTTCTCGACGCTGGCTGGCGTGGGCTTGCGTGTCGGCGGGGAGGGCGGATGACCCGCCTCCGCAGACCCGGTCCGCGGGAGTGCGCCACATCACCTGAGGAGTTGGACACACCGGGACCGTTGCGCCCGGGCTGTTACACAGCGACCAACTTACTCGCGATCTGAACGCATAGCGTCCAATATCCGATCATGTATCTAAATCGTGACAAACAACGTTAAAAAGCCTATATAACAACAAAAGGCTACAGAGTTCGCATTCATCCGACGACCGGCCGCGAGCTGCGGCGACGTCCTCCACCGCCGCGCCCACGATACGTCCGAATATGCACCGGTTCGACCCCCCGAGAGGGACGCTATGGCAAGTGCTATACGTCTCAGCGTGTCCATCCGAGTGCGTAGGGCGACGGTCACGAGCGTGCCAGGGCACCGCCACGGACACGTACGGTGACGGTCGCGGCGCACGCGAGGACGACGGCCCCGCGCGTGCGGAACCGTCGTCGCAGGGGTGCGCGGGCCGGGCCCGCGGTGGTCACTCGATGCCGCGCTTGCGCAGCAGTTCCTCGATGTCGCCCAGGTCGGAGAGGTCGTCGGCGGCCCCGGCCTTGTTGGGGGCCGGCCCCACCTTCCCCTTGGCGCCCGGGGCCGCGGGGGCCGCACCGGGCTTGGCGGCGCCGGGCTCGGCCGCGCCGCCCGCCCCGCCGGTGGCCTTGGGCTCCTTGGCCCTGGCGGGGCGGGTGCCCACGTCACGGGCGCGCATGACGCCCGAGACGACGTAGAGCACCACCGCCAGGCCCGCCAGGGCCACACCGGCCCACACCGCCGGGTTGAACAGCAGGCCGACCAGGATGCCGAAGATGTTCATGGCGAACTGCCAGACGGCGTTCATCAGCCCGATCAGACCGGCGGCCAGCGGCAGCAGCGACCACGCCACGCCGCGCAGACCCGAGGCGGCGCCCTTGGCGCGCCACACGAAGAAGGAGATCACCAGTCCCGCGAGGGTGAGTCCGCCTCCCAGGACCAGACCGGTCATCCACGTCAAGTTCTCAGGCATGGGCCCAGTCTCCCATCCGGCGCCGGAGCGCACATCCGGTCGATCCCCTAGGGCGTGTTCGGTGGATGCCGCCCGTCGCGCAGCAGGGTATGTGTCCGCCGGACATGCCCTAGGTCAGGCCCCGGAGGCGAGGCCCCTGTACGCCCACGCTACTCCCGTACCCCGGACGGGCGGCCGGGGCACGGAAGAGGGCGTCGGGGCTGGTG
>NZ_QPFC01000851.1:0-6469 GCF_003427465.1 Nocardiopsis sp. TNDT3
CACAGGGGCGGCCCGGCGTCCGGAGGGGCCCGGGCCGGACGCCCCTCCCTCCGTCTGCCCCGTCCCTCCCCGCGCGGGGCCCTGTACCGGCGGGGCGGCAGCGGGGATACTGGGGCGATGTTCGAGGGCTTCACCTCCCAGCACGTCCCGCTCGGCGACGCGACCGTCTTCGTACGCCACGGCGGCCGGGGCCCGGCCGTGCTGCTGCTGCACGGCCACCCCCGCACCTCGGCGACCTGGCACCGCGTCGCTCCCCTGCTGGTCGAACAGGGCTTCACCGTGGTCTGCGCCGACCTGCGGGGCTACGGGCGCTCGCGCGGTCCCGCGCCCTCGCCGGACCACACCAACCACTCCAAACGCGCGGTCGCCTCGGACATGGCGGCGGTGATGCGCCTGCTGGGCCACGACCGGTTCGCGCTCGTCGGCCACGACCGGGGCAGCTACGTGGCCCTGCGGTTGACCCTGGACCACCCCGAACTGGTCTCCCGGGTGGCGCTCATCGACTGCCTGCCCATCAGCGAGCACCTGTCGCGGATCACGCCCGAGTTCGCCACGCGGTGGTGGCACTGGTTCTTCTTCGCCCAGCCGGAGGTTCCCGAGCGCGTCATCAACGCCGACCCCGACCGCTGGTACACCGGCGACCCGCGGAGCATGGGCCGGGAGAACCACGAGGAGTGGCGGCGGGCGGTACGCGACCCCGAGGTGGTGCGGGCGATGCTGGAGGACTACCGCGCCGGTCTGACCGTCGACCGGGCCCATGAGGAGGCCGACCGCGCCGCCGGGGTCCGCGTCCGGTGCCCCGCGCTGGTCCTGTGGTCGCTGCGGGACGACCTGGAGGAGCTGTACGGCGATCCGCTGCGTGTCTGGCGGTCCTGGGCGGACGACGTCCGCGGCCACGGCATCGACTCGGGCCACCACGTCGCCGAGGAGGCCCCCGAGGAGCTGGCCGCGGCCCTGGGCGGCTTCCTCACCGGGTGAGCCTCCCCGCCCGCGGTCTCCGCTCCCCGGCGCCGGTTCGGGTCGAGGGCCCTGGTGCCCCCGGAACCCGCGGGATTCGCGACGGACAGTAGGAACCCGACCCGGGGCTGTGTCGTTGCACCTCCGTAGCACTCATCCGAGTTTTTCGACGAAAACGCTGGGAATGCGTTCGGGAAGTAGCCGATGACTGGGTAGAGGGCTGGAGATGTGCCAAAGCAGACAGCCGGAGGTTGAGATGACGCAGGCTATCGGCGACCCCGGACCGATCGTGCGTGCGCTGACCGCTCTGGGGCTCCCTCCCGTGTTCGATCCCCAGCATCGCAGCAGCGGCGCGCACGAGGAGGACGTGCCCGCGCTCGCGCAGAGTCTGATCGCCGCGGCGGAGATCCAGGCCGGTCCGGACTCGGTGCGCCCCGCCGAGGGAGCGCCGAACGCGTGGGCCCACGCGGTGCAGGACCGGGAGGTGGGGCAGGCCCTGCTGTACCGCAGGATGGAGCGGACCGTCAGCGACTGGCAGTGGGCGACCGACCCGGCCCCCTCACGGCCGGGTGCGGCTGCGGAGGCGGCGATGTGCGCGGCGCACGCGCTCATCGCCGTGCACTCGGCTCCGGACGGACACCACGTCCAGGCCGCGCTGGACGAGGCGGAGGACGCGCTGTTGGCCGCCCTGGTGCTGGTACGCGGCTCCCGCTCCGCCGCCGCGTGAGGCGCTCCTCCCCCTCGTGCCAGGAGTCCGTACCGCCTCGGGGGTGCGGACTCCTGGCACGTGCGGGCCCTACCGGTCCAGAAAGTCCCCCGTCACCTCGGCGAGGCGGTGGTGGGCCTCGGCGTCGTCGATGTCGGCGGGCAGGTCCCCCGACTGGTCCCCGTAGGCGCCGAACTGGGCGTGGTTCATCCCCTGGATCCGGTGCGTGTGCGCGTCGGGCGGCAGGTTCGGGCGGTTCTCCTCGACCGTCGCCGGATCGGACAGGCCGTCGCGGCCGCCCGAGACCGAGATGACGGCGAGGTCCTCGCGCCCGGCCAGGCCCGCGCCCTCCGTGGCGTAGGAGCCCCACAGGACCAGTCCGACGACCGTGTCGTCCGTGCGTCCGCCGAGGTGGGAGGCGGCCATGGCACCGCCCAGCGAGTGCCCGCCCACGTACCACGCGTCGACGCCGTCGCCGTGGTCGGCGATGGCGCGGTCGGCGCGGTCGGTGTCGAACACCGCGAAGTTCAGCGGCATCCGCGGGATGACCACCCGCACGGCGGTGTCGGCGGCGACCAGCGCCCAGGGCTCGGCATAGGCCTCGGGTGCGACGCGCGCGCCCGGGTAGAAGACGACTCCGACCCCGGGAGGGGCGTGGGTGGAGCTGACGACCACGGCGTCGTCGGTGACGGCCACCTCCACGCCGGGGGTGGCCACGGCCTCGCGCAGCGCCCGCGGCTCCGCCTGGTAGGGGTTGAGCGCCCAGACGGCGAAGCCGCCGACCGCGAGGACGAGTAGGAGCGTCAGGGCGAGCGCGGCGATTCCCAGCGCCTTCGCGGCGCGGCCGCGTTCGCGGTTCTTTTTCTTCACGCTTTCCAAGATACTTGTTTACTGAGGAAAGAACGGAGGTAGCGGTACAGGGACACACGGTCGCGGGCCGCCTCCGCACGGACACCGGCTCGACCGGACTCCGTCACCGACCGGGTTCCAGCACCGGCCGGTCTCCGGAGCGGACCGGGCGCCCGCACCGACCAGACGCCGACCCCGGGGAGAAGCCATGACCGCCGCGAACGCCTCACCCGCCCCCTCCACCCGCGCGTCCCTCCTGGGCCTGGCCGGGTTCGCCGCCGCCGTCACCGCCGCCGCGCTCGTCGGGGTGCTCTCCAGCACCAGCACCGCCGCGGAGTACGCCGCCCTGCGCCAGCCCTCGTGGGCCCCGCCCTCCTGGGTGTTCGGCCCGGTGTGGACCACGCTGTACGCCATGATCGCCGTGTCGGGCTGGCTGGTCTGGCGCCGCCACGGCTGGCGCGGCGCCCGCCCCGAGCTGACGCTCTACTTCGTCCAGCTCGCGCTGAACGCGGCGTGGACGCCGCTGTTCTTCGCCGCCGGTCTGCGCGGGGTGGCCCTGGTCGACATCTGCCTGCTGGTGGTGGCGCTGACGGCGACCATCGTGCTGTTCGCCCGCCGGTCCCGGTGGGCGGCGGTCCTGCTGGTGCCCTACTGGGCCTGGACGGCCTTCGCGACCGCGCTCAACCTCTCCGTCTGGTGGCTCAACACCGGCGGCTGAGGCTCGGCACGTCCCGGGCACAACCCCCGGACGGTTTTCGGTCAGGAAGGAAACTCCTTTGTGGCCCTGGGTAGATCGCCCGACTCGGGACCCGGCCCCGCTCCGACCGCCAGAGGGTGTTCCCGCAGTTCGCACACTCCTTTCGCCACATTCACCCGGGTTCGGCGCACCCCGGCGGAGCGACACGGGACACACGAAAATCGCTGTCCTGATTTTTATCGTTCCGTTATGGGGGAATGACCTGGACACCAGACGGAGAGTGCTGCCGTCACACAGGAGGAGTACCGAGAAAGAAAGAGGAAGCATGCGGATCATCCAGCCGAGCATGAAGCGCATCAAGCTGGTCGTGCCCGACACCGTCGATTTCGTCGGCATCCGCGACCTCGACGGGACCTTCACCAAGGTGGCCTCCCCACAGAAGAGCTACCGCTTCAAGCGTGAGGACGCCTCCTTCGACTTCGCCTCCACCGGAAAGACCGTGGAGGAGGACGGAGACAAGGCCGAGGTCTTCACGGCGGTGAGCGTGAAGTAACGGCGTCCCCACACGCCTCCCCAGGAAACCCCCAGACAGCGCCAGAGCACGGAGGTCCTCACGTGCGGCCCGGAACCCCTCCCGGGCCGCACGTGCTCTGTGCGCGGCCGCCCGTCCGCTAGCGGCCCGAGAACAGCACCAGGGCCTGGGCCGCCTCGGCCGGGACGGTCAGGTCCAGGCCCGTGGTCTCGCGGAACGCCTGGAGCCGGTTGACCACCGTGTTGCGGTGGCAGTACAGGGCCTCGGCGGTGGCCTTGACCGATCCCGTCGCGGCGTAGTGGGTCAGCGTCTCCAGCAGCCGCGCCCGGCTGTCCCCGTCGAGCCGCTCGAAGCGCTCCACCCGGTCGCGTCCGAAACCGGGGATCAGTCCGCGCAGCTGGTCGTGGGCGATGGCGGACCAGACGTCCTCCTCGCGGACGAACCCGCCGCCGGTGCCGGCGTAGCCGGACAGGACGCGGGCCGCCTCGACGGAGGCGGGGACCGCGGCCAGCCCCCGCACCCGCGCGACCAGTCCCCCCGAAGTCCCCGGGGGCAGGTCCGGCCACGGCGTGCGGGCGGTCTCGCGCACCAGGGCGACGCCGTCGTCGAACTCCCACGCCAGGCCCCCGCCGCGTTCGCGGACCCGGGCCGCGGGCCGCTGCTCCCGCTCCGGGGACGGCACGACGAAGGCCACGTCGAAGGTCCCGTGCTCGGGGAGCCCCAGGGTGCCCGCCACCTCGGAGGCCACGGCGGCGGCCCGGCTCCCGGAGTTGAGCAGCCGGGAGAACGCCTGGGCCGCCGCCGCCCGGGAGTCGCGTTCCAGGGCGGCCCTCTCCTCCAGGAAGGCGGCCTGCACGTCGCTGATGTACTGCTCGACCGTGGTGAGGATCTCCTCGGCGTGCAGCACGAGGATCTGCGAGGATCCCGGCCCGCCCGCGCGCACCAGACCCGCCCAGAGCACGCGGAAGTCGAGCCGGACCGCCTCCAGCAGGTGCTCGCGCGCCACACCCTGGCGGGCCCGGCGCACGCCCAGGCGGGTGGAGAGGTCGCGCAGGTGGTCGGGCAGGGGCACCCCGGCGATCCGCCGGGTGAGCATGTCGAAGGTCTCCGTGGCGCTCTGGCGCAGGTCGGTGTCGGGGACCATGCCGTCGGTGTAGTTGCCCAGGGCCGCCAGGCGCTGGAGGAAGTCCTCGACGAGGTTCTCCCGGTCCTCGGCGAGCCGTTCGACCATGCCCGCCCAGGACCGGGGCTCGTCGGCGGGCGGGGCCTGCTCCGCGGGGTCCGTCACGGCCGCCTCCCTTCGTACGTCTCGACGGCTTCCGGTGTCCGGGCTCGGCGTGCGGCGCGCGGCGTCCAGCACCTGCGTTCGGCACCCGGCGCCCGCGCTCGGCATCCGGCACCGAGTCTATGTGCACATGCACAGCACCCCCGGGGAATCTTGTGTGGATGACGATTGAGCGCCGCGGGGCGCGTGGCGAGGATGGACGTGGCCCACGCCCGGCCCACGCGACCCGACGCTCTCCGAGAGGAACACCGCCATGACCGCACACGAACAGGGCCCGTCACAGGACGCGGCACCCGCCGACGCCCGCTTCCTGGAGGACTTCCGGGCCATGAGCGCCTTCGGCGCCACGCCGTCGGGGGGCGTCGACCGGCAGGCCGCCACCGGGCCCGACATCGCCCAGCGGCGGTGGCTGGAGGGACTGCTGGTCGAGCGGGGGCTGCGGGTGGTCTACGACCGCATCGGCAACCAGTTCGGCCTGCTGGAGCGGGTACCGGGCGCCCCCTACGTGGTCGTCGGCTCGCACATGGACTCCCAGCCCACGGCGGGGCGCTACGACGGGGCCTACGGCGTGCTGGCCGCCGCCCACGCCGTCTTCCGGATCGCCGAGCAGGACGCCGCCGCCGGTGCCCCCGCGCCCGTGTACAACCTCGCGGTCGTGAACTGGTTCAACGAGGAGGGCTCGCGCTTCACGCCCTCCATGATGGGCAGCGCCGTCTACACCGGCGCGCTCCCGCTGGAGACGGCACTGGCCGCGCGCGACGCGGCCGGGGTCACGGTGGCCGAGGCCCTGGCCCCGACGGGCTTCCTGGGCGGGGACGACGGCCCCGAGGCCGCCTTCTGCGCCGAGATCCACGTCGAGCAGGGGCGCGTCCTGGAGGAGTCCTCCACCACGATCGGCCTGGTCAGCGCCAGCTGGGCCGCGCGCAAGTACGCGGTCACCGTCCACGGGGAGCAGGCGCACTCGGGGGCGACCGTGATGGCCGACCGCCGCGACGCGCTCGTGGGCGCCTCCATGCTGGTCGTGGCCGCGCGCGAGCTGGCCGACCGGTTCCCCGGGGTCCTGCACACGGCCGTGGGACAGTTCGACGTCTACCCGAACTCGCCGGTGGTGGTGCCCTCGCGCGTCGAGCTGCTGCTCGACCTGCGCTCGCACGACGAGGAGGTGCTCGCCGAGGCCGACCGGCTGTTCCAGGAGCAGGTCGCCCGCATCGAGGCGGCGGCCTCCGTCACCGTGGAGCAGACCCTCTCCCACTCCTGGGGCGTCAACCCCTACCAGCCCGAGGGCGTGGCCCTGGCCCGCGCCAGCGCCCGGAGCCTGGGACTGAGCAGCGGCGAGGTCATGACCGTGGCCGGGCACGACTCGATCAACATGAAGGAGCGCGTGCCCACGGTCATGCTCTTCGTGCCCTCGGTCGGGGGCGTGTCCCACAACGAGGGCGAGTA
>NZ_QPFC01000852.1:0-3010 GCF_003427465.1 Nocardiopsis sp. TNDT3
GTCCATGGGGTGGGCGGGGCGGCGCGGGTCGGTCAGGGTGATCTGGAGCCAGTGGCCGGTGCGGGACTCCCACTCGGGACGGGTGAGCAGGTCCTCGATCCGGCCGCGGATACGGGCCAGGGGGCGGGGGACGGGCGCCGCGGCGAACTCGGCGCCCGCGAGGCCGTCGGCGTCCAGGTCCACCAGCCAGTAGCCCTTGACGTGGTGCTCCTCGGAGAAGGAGTAGGCCAGCGGGCTGCCCGAGTAGCGCACGGACGGGGTGATGGTCTGCCGCCCGTGCAGGTGGCCCAGGGCCACGTAGTCGACCCCGTCGTAGACCGGGACCGGCACGTGCGAGGCACCGCCCACCGAGATGTCGCGTTCGCTGTCGGAGGGCTCGCCGCCGGTCACGAACGCGTGCGACAGGACCACCGACCGGGTGCCGGGCCGCTCGGCGAGGTCGGCGCGCACCAGGTCCATGGCGTGCCCGAGCGCCGCCGCGTGCCCCCGCTCGGGCAGGTCCCAGTGGTGGCGCGCGATCTCCGGTTCCAGGTAGGGGATGCCGTAGAAGGCCACGGGTCCGTGTTCGTCCTCGATGACCACGGGCGTGCCGACGCCGTCCAGGGAGCTGCGCAGGTGGACGCCGGAGGCGTCGATGAGGCCGGTGGCGAAGGACATCCGCGCCATGGAGTCGTGGTTGCCGCTGATGAGGACGGCCCGGGCCCCGGTCTCGCGGATCCGGCCCAGGGCGCGGTCGAAGAGCCGGACCGCGTCCACCGACGGCAGGGCGCGGTCGTAGAGGTCACCGGCCACGACCACCACGTCGACCCGGTGTTCGCGGATGGTGTCGACGAGGTGGTCCAGGAAGGCCGCCTGGGCGTCGATGAGGTTCTCCCGGTGGAAGGAGCGGCCCAGGTGCCAGTCCGAGGTGTGCAGCAGGCGCATGGCACTGGACATTACCGAAGCCCGACCCTTGGCGTGCGGGACGAGAGCCGTCCTGTGGACGACGTCAGGGGCCGGCGCCCTCCGCGGCGCGTCGGTGCCTCGGAACCCGGGGCGTCAGTGCTTGCGGGCGAGGGTGAGGCCGTCGCCGATGGGCAGCAGCACCTGCGTGACGCGCTCGTCGGCGACCAGCCGGTCGTTGAAGTCGCGGATCCCCCGTACGGCCGCCGACGTGTTCTCGCGGTCCACGACCCGCCCGTGGGAGAGGGTGTTGTCGGCCAGGATCAGGCCGCCCGACCGGACGCGGGGGACCAGCTCCTCCCAGTAGCCGACGTAGCCCTCCTTGTCGGCGTCCACGAAGGCCAGGTCGAAGCGCGGCTCCTCGGCAAGCTCCCGCAGCGACTCCAGGGCCGGGCCCAGCCTCAGGGTGATCCTGTCCGCGACCCCGGCGCGCTCC
Organism: Nocardiopsis sp. TNDT3; assembly: GCF_003427465.1. NCBI lineage: Bacteria > Bacillati > Actinomycetota > Actinomycetes > Streptosporangiales > Nocardiopsidaceae > Nocardiopsis > Nocardiopsis sp. TNDT3. The sequence goes on from NZ_QPFC01000852.1 coordinate 1,379, forward strand.
CAGTACCGCCGGGCCACGGAGGTCCACTCCTCGCTGACGTCCAGGGCCAGGAGGCGGCCGCCCTCGGGGAGGCCGCGCGCGAAGCAGATCGACGAGTAGCCGGTGAAGGTCCCGATCTCCACCACCTCCCGCGCGCCGCAGATCCGCGTGAGCATCGTGGTGAAGGCGCCCTGCTCGGGGCCGATCTGCATGCCCCGGTGGTCCGGGAACAGCCGCGCGGTCTCCTCGGCCAGGTCCGCCAGGACCTCGTCCACGGGCTCGCTGTGCTCGACGACGTAGGCGTGCAGTTCGGGGCTGAGGCCCTCTGTGGATCGTGTCACGCCCGACAGCCTAGGCCAGCCGGGGCCCGGCCGACAGGTGCCGGGCCGTCGCGGGGGGTACGGGAGCGGACCCGGCGGCAGCGGGATGCGTCGTGGGGCCTGGCACGGCCCCCGGGGCAGCAGCGCGGGGACGTCACCGCCCCGGCCCCGGTCAGTACTCGGGCAGTAGCGCGGGCCAGTCGAACAGGTAGATGGTCCCCACGATGACGCCGATGGTCAGCAGCGGGGTGACGAACTTCTGCTCGACCGGGCCGTCGGTGACGAAGCCCTTCCCCTGCCCGAAGCGCTTCTTGAAGAAGGGCCAGAAGATGGGCACGCCCATCTTGGTGATCATGTCGCCGAAGAAGTGCAGGACCACGCCGAAGGCCACCGCCAGGCCCAGCCAGCTGTAGTTCACCCCGGCGGTGAACAGCGCCAGCGTGATGCCCGCCGTGGCCATCGCGTTGATGACCCCCGACGCGACCTTGTTCTTGTCCAGGCCGAAGCCCAGGCCCTGGAGGGCGATGCCGATCAGCAGGAACACGAAGACCTGGACGGCCAGCTCGGACCACAGCGCCAACAGCTGTACCAGCACGCCCATGAGCACCGCGAAGAAGAACGAGTGCGTTCCCATCCGGTGCCCGCCGAACAGGAAGCCCAGCATGCCGCTCAGCACCTCGGTGACCTTGCCGTAGGTCTTGGTCACCGTGGCGCTCTTGTGGTCCAGATCGGGCAGCAGGGCCGCACCGGCGCAGACCAGGGAACCGGCGATGATCTCACCGGGACCCAGGTGGAAGCTGAGTCCGAGGAATTCCCTGCCCTGGACCAGCGGAACGACCGCCATCCAGCCGACCACGCCGCTCAGTGCGTGCGAGTGCCCCATCATGGCGGGAACCGTAGCGGAGTACGGCATTTACTGCCAACGCGGGGTGTCCGCCAACGGCGCACCGGTCACCCAGAGCACACGGCCGACGCCCCCGCCGCCCTCCCGGCGGTACCCCTTCGCCACCCAGCGTGTGACCGCGACCCCTCTCCGTGGGAACGCGGGCCCGCGGTGCGCCCCTCCGCGCCTCCTCCGTGCCGGTCGCGCACTCCGGCCGCCCTTTTCCCGCGTGTCCCGGACATTTCCGGTGACGGTTTCCGGACGCTTTTACGGCGACATTTTTCGGACCGAATCCAAACCGATGTCACGGCGCTCCACGAAGGTCATTGACGCTCGTCGTCGTCCGTTGGTAAACAACCACCAACCCCCAGGTGGCGTGCCACCGACCCACGATCCTCTGACAGGAGGGGCCGCACATGAACGCCCACCACCCTCCCCCCGGTTCCCCCG
>NZ_QPFC01000853.1:0-1352 GCF_003427465.1 Nocardiopsis sp. TNDT3
CACTCACCCGCCCGCGCCCCGCGCGGGCCCCGTCCCTGTTCTCCCCGCACCCCTATGCGGACTTGCCCGACCCCAAGGAGCGTGGACCGCCATGAAGAACCCCGGTGGACGACGTACGGCTCGCCGATTCGCCGCCACGACCGGAATCAGCGCGGTCGTCGCGGGCACCATGCTCGTCCCGGGCACCGCCTACGCGGAGCCGACCCAGGACGAGGTCGAAGACAAGATCGAGGAGCTGCGCGAGGAGGTCTCCACCGCGGTCGAGGAGTACAACCAGGCCAAGGAGGACCACGACGTCGCCGAGACCCTCTACGAGGACCTCGACGAGCAGGTCGGCGACGAGGAGGAGCGCTACGAGGAGCTGCGCGGCAAGGTGCAGGAGCTCGCCAGCGCCACCTACCAGTCCGGCGACCTGGACTCCATGGCCAACATCCTCTCCTCCGAGGGCCCCGAGAGCCTGCTGGAGCAGAACGCCGACCTGAACTACCTGTCGGAGGCCCAGAAGGCCCAGCTCGACGAGTTCGGCGCCTCCCACGAGCGGCTGTTCGCCCTCAAGGACGAGGCCGAGGAGGCCCTGGAGGAGGCCGAGACCGCGCTGGAGGAGGCCGAGGAGGCCAAGACCAGCGTCGAGGAGAAGCTGGAGGAGCAGGAGACGCTCCTGGCCCAGTTCCCCGACTCCGACCCGGCCGCCGAGGGCGCCGACAGCAGCGGCGGCCAGTCCTACACCGGCTCCGCCTCGGGCAGCGCGGGCGCGGCCCTGGACTTCGCCTACTCCAAGGTCGGGCTGCCCTACGTCTGGGGCGGCACCGGCCCCAACGGCTACGACTGCTCCGGCCTGGTCCAGGCCGCCTGGCGCGCGGGCGGCGTCGACCTGCCCCGCACCACCTACGCCCAGGCCGAGGTGGGCCAGCGCATCTACGACATGAACGCCCTCCAGCCCGGCGACATCATGTTCTTCTTCGGCGGCCTGACCCACGACGGGCTCTACGCCGGCAACGGCCAGATGGTGCACGCGCCCAGCAGCGGCCGCAACATCGAGGTCGTCGGCCTGGCCGCGTACTGGGCGAGCGAGTTCCAGTTCGCCGTCCGCCCGTAGGCAGTCCTCCTTCGGACCTCCGCTTCGCCGTGGTCCGTGTCCGGGCGTCCGGAGCACGGGAACCATCCCCGGAGCACGCAGGGCCGTCACCCGCCGGGTGACGGCCCTGCACCGTTTAACGGACAACAGCCCGGTTTTCGGACACGCAGCACCAACCGGTGGAACATCACGAAAAGGTTGAGAGCGACCCGGCGGATGCACTAGTGTTCATCGCCGAGCGCGGTTGCCACCTCATTCACCGCCCCCTGGCGGTGAC
>NZ_QPFC01000854.1:0-5587 GCF_003427465.1 Nocardiopsis sp. TNDT3
ACCCCCTCACCTCCGACGACACGGGCGCCCCCGCCGCCCGGAACACGGCAGCAGGCAGGAAAGCGAAGACGTGACACCGACGGAATCCACCGCCAGGCGCGAACCGGAGGATTCCCGCACACCACCTTCCACCGGCCCCGGCGGTGCCGATCCCCGCCTCCTGGCCCGGCTGAAGGTCCTCACGGTGTGCCTGCTCCTGGGAGCGCTGGCCGCCAGCATCGACCCCGGCAGGATCGTCAGCGACACCAAGCTCGACCTGACGGCCGACCCCCTGGGGTTCATGGAGCGCGCCCTGCACCTGTGGGACGCCTCCTACTTCGGCCAGATCCAGAACCAGGCCTACGGGTACTTCTTCCCCAACGGTCCCTTCCACCTGCTGTTCGACCTGCTCGGCATGCCCGACTGGCTCATCCAGCGCCTGTGGATGGCCGTCCTGCTCGTCGCCGCGTTCACCGGCGTGTACAAGGTCGCCGGGGCGCTGGGCATCGGCACCGTCAACACCCGCATCCTGGCCGGGGTCGCCTACGCGCTGGCCCCCCGCGTGCTGACGCTGCTGTCGTACAACTCCGCCGAGTTGCAGCCCATGCTGCTCATGCCGTGGATCCTGCTGCCCCTCGTGCTCGGGGCCAGGCACGGCCGCTCTCCCGCCCGCATGGCCCTGCTGTCGGGCCTGGCCTTCCTGCTGTGCGGCGGCACCAACGCCGCCTCCGAACTGGCCGTCCTGGTCGTGCCGGGGCTCTACCTGCTCACCCGGGCGAACGGTCCGCGCAAGTGGCGCCTGACGGCCTGGTGGACGGTCGCGCTGGTCCTGGCCTCGTTCTGGTACGTCGCGCCGCTGCTCCTCATGGCGCGGTACGTGTTCTCGTTCATGCCCTACACCGAGGACGCCGCCGTCACCACCGGCGTCACCTCGCTGCTCAACGCGCTGCGCGGCACCTCCAACTGGATGGGCTTCCTGCCCGACCAGGGAAACACCGCGCTGCCCTCGGGGGCGGAGCTGTCCACCACCCCCTGGCTGATCGCGGCCACCGCGCTGGTGGCGGGACTGGGCCTGGCCGGGCTGGTCAACCGGCGCACCCCCGAACGGCTCTTCCTCATCGCCAGCCTCCTCACCGGCACCGCGGTCATCGTCGCGGGCTTCACCGGCGACCTCACGGGCCCCTTCGCGGGGACCATGCGCGAGCTGTTCGACGGTCTCCTCTCCCCGTTCCGCAACGTGCACAAGTTCGACGCGCTCGTGCGCCTGCCCCTGGTGCTGGGCCTGGCCCACCTGCCCGTGGTGGTGGCCTGGGACCTGGCCGACCGCAGGGGCACGCCCGTGTCCGGACGCGTGCGCCGCACCGTCGCGGGCGCCACCGCCGCCGTCCTCGCGGCCACCCTCGTGCCCGTCGGCACCGTCGGGATCGCCCCCGCGGGCGGCTTCGCGCAGATCCCCGACTACTGGTACGAGGCCACCGACTGGCTGGAGGCGCGCGCCGACGAGCGCGGTATGACCATGGCCCTTCCCGGTTCGGCGCGCGGCGAGTACGAGTGGGGCCGCCCCATGGACGAACCCCTGCAACCGCTGTTCGAGGGGGCCTGGACCAACCACCAGATCATCCCGTGGGGCTCGGCGGGCGTCTCCCGCGTCACCCACGAGATCGACCAGCGCGTCTCCTCGGGACGCGGCTCCGCCGGGCTCGCCGACACCTTCGCGCGCATGGGCGTCACCCACCTCCTCGTGCGCAACGACCTCCAGCGCACCGGCAACAACGGCGGCTGGCCCGCCCGCGTCCACCAGGCCCTGGCCGACTCGCCGGGCATCACCCGGGCCGCCGAGTTCGGCCCGGTCATCGGCTCGCTGGACCACCAGTCCGCCTCCCAGTGGTTCGACCAGCCCTACCGGGCGCTGAGCGTCTACGAGGTGGAGGACGCCGCGCCCACCGTCGGCACCGTGCCCGCCGACGAGGTGCTGCGGGTCACCGGCGGCCCCGAGTCCGTGCTCCACCTGGCCGAACAGGGGGTGGTCGACGACGACCGCCCGATCCTGCTCGGGGACGACCCCGGAGCCGGGGAGGTCGCCGCCCAGGACACGGTCGTCACCGACACCGCCCGCCGCCGCGAGGTGGTCTACTCCGATGTGCGCCGCAACGTGTCGGCCACCCTCACCGGGGACCAGGAGCTCGAACGCGACGTCCCCGCCCCCGACGTCCTCGACCCGGCGTGGGAGGACCACGTCGCCCACGCCGAGGACGTCGGGATCGCCTCGGTGCGCGCCTCCTCCGCGGAGAGCGGGGCGGGGGCGCGCGCCGCCGACCGCGACCCGGGGCACGCCCCGCACGCCGCGCTCGACGACGACCTCACCACCTCCTGGCGGTCCAGCGCCTTCACCGGCGCCCTGGGGGAGTGGATCGAGGTCGAGTTCGAGGAGCCCCAGGACCTGACCGGGCTCAGCGTCGCCTTCGAGCACCTGCCCGGCGAGCCGCCGCCCTCCCGGGTCACCCTCGTCACCGACGGCGGCGAGGCGCAGGTGCCCGTCGCCGAGACCGAGGAGCCCCAGGAGCTGGCGGCACCGCCCGGCGCGACCACCACACTGCGCGTGCGCGTGGACGAGCTGGCCTGGGAGCCGGAGTACCGGTTCGGCACCCGGGTGGGTGTCGCCTCGATCTCCGTGCCCGGCCTGGAACCGGCCCGCACGCTGCGGGTCCCCGGCCCCGCCGACGCCGGAACGCTGCTGTTCACCGGCTCCACCGGTACCGCGCCCGGTTGCATGGAGGGCTCGCACGTGTGGGTGTGCAACCCCGACCTCCAGGTGCGGGGCGAGGACGCGCGCCGCCTGGACCGCACGTTCGAGCTGTCGGCGGAGTCGGCCTCCGCCCCGCACACGGTCTCGGGCGAGGTCGTGCTCACCGACCCCCGGGAGGCGGAGAACGCCGCCAACCGGGCCAGCCCCCACCCGCACGTGACGGCCTCCTCCACTGCCGTGCAGCACCCCGCCGCGATGGGCCGGGGCGCGCTGGACGACGACGAGAGCACCGTCTGGTACCCGGACCCGGAGGAGAAGAACCCCTGGCTCGACATCGAGCTGGGCGCGCCCACCGAGATCGGGCACCTGGAGGTGGAGTTCCCGCGCGCCGACAGCGTGTTGCGGCCGATCCGGGTGACCGTCGAGGGCGGCGGCACCGTGCGCGAGGGGTGGCTGGACGGCAGCGGCCGGGTGGACTTCGCCGAGTTCACCGCGGAGTCGCTGCGGGTGACCTTCGAACGCCCCGAGGGGCAGGCCCTGGAGATCGGCACCGTCACCCTGCCCGGGGTGGAGCCGGTGGAGCCGCTGCCCGAGGGCGACGCCTCCACCGCGTGCGGCCTGGGCCCCACGCTGCGGGTCAACGACCAGCGGGTGGAGACGCGGATCAGCCGGGGCACCCTCGCCGACCAGCTCACCGGCCGCCCGCTGCGCTACGAGAGCTGCACCGACCTGGACCTGGTCGGGGGCGGGAACCGGATCGTGGTCGATCCGGGCAACCGCTACGAGGTGCGCTCGGCGCTGGTGGAGTCCGCCGACCCCGTCTCGGACCGCCCCGAGGTCACCATGGCCGAGGTGGAGCGGGTGCACGCCTGGGGTCCGGGCGAGCGCCGCTTCGACGTGGACGTCGCCGAGGACAGCCTGCTGGTGGTCAACGAGAACTTCAACGAGGGCTGGCGGGCCCGCCTGGAGGGGGCTGACGCCGCACTGGAGCCGATCCGGCTGGAGGGCTGGAAGCAGGCCTGGGTGCTGCCCGCGGGCAGCGCGGGCACCGTCACCCTGACCTACGCGCCCGACACCGCCTACCACCGGGCCCTGGCCGTGGGCGCCGCGCTGGCCGCGGTGCTGGTGGTCGCCGCCCTGTGGCCCAGGCGCCTGCTGCCCGGGGGCGCGGCGGCCGGGGCCGCGGCCCCGCGGGGCGCCCGCGCCCTGCCCGACGCCGGGCCCGGATGGCTGGGGCGGCGGGTCGTGCTGCCGCTGGGCCTGGCCTACGGGGTGTGGGTGGCCGGTGCGGTCGGTGCCGCCCTGGTCGCGGTGATCCTGGTGTGCATGTGGTGGCTGGGGCGCCGGGCGCCCCGGAGGCTGCGGCACGCCAAGCCGGGACGGCCCTCCATGGGCGGGCGGACGCTGCCGCTTCTGGCGGGGCCCTGGCCGGTGGCGGTGTCGTTGGCGCTGGCCGGGCTGGCCATGGGCGCGGGTACCCACCTGGCGCTGTACATGCCCTTCCACGAGGTGACCGAGGTGTTCGGGGGAGCGCTGCGCGGCTGGGTCTCCCAGCTGCTGTGCCTGCCGGCGCTGGTCCGGCTCGTGCTGGCCCTGGGCCAGCCGGGCGACGGCGAGGACGCCGACGCCGATCCGCCGTCGGTCCGCGTCCGAGCGGCCGCTGCGGACGCCGGTGGCGGGGCGGACGGGCCCGCTCCGTCCGGCGGTGCGGCCGGTCTGGCCGCTACTGCCGGGGTCAGTGGGTCTAACGGTGCTACCGGTACCCCGGCGACTCCTGTGAGCGATGAGGCCGGCGGCGCTCCCCACAACGGGGGCCCCTCGGACGACGACCGGTGGGAGAACGACCCCGAGGAGGCCCGGACATGAGCGCGCTCGGCGCGGGGGAGGCCGCCCCCAGCCAGGTCGGCCCCGAGCGCCGACCGGGGCGCTCCCTGCCCCGCGGCACCCTGCTGGTGGCCGTGGGCGCCTTCCTGCTCACCCTGGCCGCCCTGCTCCCGCTCTACGTGTACGAGCGGATGGCCCTGCTGCCCGCCGGGGCCGAGTTCGACATCCGCATGCTGGACGAGGACGCCGGTTACCTGGACACCTCCACGTGGTCGTGGGTGGAGTCGGCCGAGCTCAGCAGGGTCACCCGGGTGGACGCCTCCGCGCACGGCGGTGACTGGTCGGCGTGGGAGGTGTCCGTGGACACCTCCGTGCCCGACCGGATGATCGACCACTGGAGCCGCCGCGTCATCGTCGACCGGGAGACCGGCCGGGCGGTCAACTGCTGCGGTGAGCACGTCGACGGCGACCGGGCGGTCCGGCAGGCGGGGCTGGTGTACTTCTGGCCGCCCGGGGACGGGGAGGGCGAGTACCCCTTCTACGACGCCGAGGTGCGGTCCGCGCCGATGCTGGAGTTCCAGGAGTGGGAGGAGGTGGCGGGGGTACCGGTGCGCCGGTACAGCCAGTGGATCGAGTCCACGCAGATGCCCGACTCGGCCCGCCCCGTGCCCGCCTCCCTGTTCCGCCCCGGGGCCACGGGCACGGTCACCGCCACCCGCTGGCTGGAGGTCAGCCGGACGTTCTGGGTGGAACCGGTCAGCGGGATCGTGGTCAACGCCCACGAGACCCGCGCGGAGACCCTGCGCCCGCAGAACGACAGCGGTGAGGCGCCCCTGCTGTACGCGCGGCTGGTCCTGGCCGAGCAGCAGGTCGCGGCCCAGGCCGAGCAGGCCCGCGTGCGCTCGGTGCTGCTGCGCGCCCTCTCCTCGTGGGCGCCGTGGACGCTGGCCCCGCTCGGCGGCCTGGTCGTGCTGGTCGGCCTGGTCCGGGCCCGGCGGGGCCGGGACGCGCACGGGGGAGCGGAGCGGGGGCCCGAAC
>NZ_QPFC01000855.1:0-4460 GCF_003427465.1 Nocardiopsis sp. TNDT3
GCGCCACGTGGCGCGGCCCGTCCAACGGGCTCAGCTCAGCTCGTCGAGGGCCTTCTCCGCCTCGGCCAGCCACGAGCGGCGGGCCTCCAGCGCGTCCTCGTACTCTCTGACCCGGCGCTCGTCGCCCCTGTCCCTGGCCTTGCCCAGCTTGGCCTCCAGGTCGGCGATCGCCGCCGCCAGCTGCGCGACCGTGTCCCTGGCGCGGGCCCGCGCCTCGGGGTTGCTGCGCTCCCACTCGGCGTCCTCGGCCCGGCGCACGCCGTCCTCGATCTGCCGGAAGGCGCCCTCCAGCTGGTCGCGCACGTCGCGCGGCAGCTCACCGGCCTCCTCCCAGGCGTCCTGGAAGTCGCGCAGCCGCGCACGCGCCCGGCGAGGGTCGGAGATCTTCGGGATCTCCGCCTGGGCCTCGGCCAGGATCCGCTCCTTGGCCTCGGCGTTGACCCGCAGTTCGGCGTCGCGCTCGGCGAAGGTCGCGTTGCGCGCGTCGAAGAAGGTGTCCTGCGCGGCCTTGAAGCGCGCCCACAGCTTGTCCTCGCTCGCCCGGTCCGCCCGGCCGCTGCGCTTCCAGCGCTGCATCAGGTCGCGGTAGGCGCGGGCCGTGGCCCCCCAGTCGGTGGAGCCCGACAGGGCCTCGGCCTCCACCACGATGCGCTCCTTCTCCGCACGCACCGACTCGCGCTCCTGGTCCAGGCTGGCGAAGTAGGCCTTGCGCCGCTTGGAGAAGGAGTTGCGCGCCGCCGACATGCGCTTCCACAGCGCCTGCTCGGTGGGCCGGTCGGCCCGCGGCGCCTTCTTCCACTCCTCGATGAGCTGGAGCATCCGCTCGCCGCCGGACTTCCAGTGCGTCGTCTCCACCGCGACCCGCTCGGCCTCGGCGACGATGCGCTCCTTGACCTCCCGGGCCTGGCCGCGCGCCTGCTCCTGGGCCTGCTTCTGCTCGACCTTGCGCTCCTCGGCGCGGCCCGCCAGCGCGTCCAGGCGGCCCATCAGCGACTCCAGGTCGCCGACCGCGTTGGCCTCCCGGACCGAGTCTCGCAGCTTGTCGATGTTCGACATCGCGGCGGAGGCGGACAGGTCGGTGTTGCGGAGCCGGTTCTCCAGCAGCTCCACCTCGGTGACCAGGGAGTCGTACTTGCGCCGGAAGAAGGCCAGAGCCTCCTCGGGCGCCCCCGCCTGCCACGATCCGACGACCCGCTCGCCTTCGCTCGTGCGCACGTAGACCGTGCCTTCGTCGTCTACGCGGCCCCAAGGGTCCGTGGTCACCGTGTCCTCCTGCTGTCATGAACCCGGCCGTGGGGCGGGTTCGGGTCGTCGCGTCGCACTCCTCGCCGGTTCGCGATGGGAACCACCGTGCTGAGCACGATATCCCCGCGATCCGGTGGGAGGCGCCGCGCCGTGAATTCACGTCTGCGCAGATCACGCGGGTCCGCGCGCCCTCGGGTATGGGGCCGGGCCGCCCTCCCGCCCAGCGCTGGCGCAGGTCGGGGCCCCGGCGTGCACCAAGGACGGTGACCAATATGGCATTACCACGCGGTTTGGCAAAGAGGCCAGCCGCGCGCGGTGATCGAATGGTGATCAAACGCGTACCCGGGCACGACGACCGGGTCGCCGCCCCCGCCCCGCCTCGATAGGCTGCACCGGGGGGACGCTGCGTCCGGACCGGGACCCGCCGCCCCGCGACCGCGCACCCGACCGAGGACAGGACGACATCCGCCGTGCTCATCGCCGCACTTCCCACCGGGCCCCTCGCCGCGAACTGCTACGTGCTCGCACCGGCCCCGGGCGGCGACTGCGTCATCGTCGACCCCGGCCAGGAGGCCACCGAGCAGGTCGACAAGGTCCTGTCCGAGCACGGGCTGACCCCCGTCGCGGTGCTGCTCACCCACGGCCACTTCGACCACGTGTGGTCGGCCGCCGACCTGTGCGCGCTCCACGGCGTCCCCGTCCACCTGCACGCCGCGGACCGCGGACTGCTCACCGAGCCCGCCGCGGGGGTGGACCCCGGCTTCGCCGCGCAGCTGTCCGCCCTGCTGGGCCCGGGCCCCCACCCCGAGCCCGACGACCTGGTCGAGGTCGGCGGCGGCGACACCCTCACCCTGGCCGGACTGGACTTCGGGGTCGAGCACACCCCCGGCCACACCCCCGGGTCGGTCGTGTACACGGTGACCACCGAGGACGGCGTCCCCGTGATGTTCGCCGGGGACCTGGTCTTCGCCGGTTCCATCGGCCGCACCGACTTCCCCGGCGGCGACCACGCCGCCATGCTGCGCAGCCTCGCCAGCGCCGTGCTGGGCCGCCCCGACACCACCCAGGTCCTGCCCGGCCACGGACCGGCCACCACCGTCGAGCGCGAGCGGGCCACCAACCCCTACCTGCGCGATATCGCCGGCTGACACCGTGCCCCGGCCGCCCTCTTCCGTCCCGCAGGAACGACGTATGACCACCCCACACCACCGAGGCGCCCGCCGCCCGAGCGCGCCCGCGCGGCCGCACGGCGGGCGAGATACCCGCACCGGCCCCGCCTGAGGGCGGATCGCCGGTGGCTTCGCACGCCCTTCCCCCGGTCCTCCCCCCACCGGGTGCCCGAAGGCCGTGTGCGCAGGATCTGGCCCGCACCCGAGCGCAGGTCGGGCACACTTGACACGAACAAAGACGCTGAAGGAGTAGTCCGTTGATACGCACGCATGAGGCAGGTGCGTTGCGCGCCGAGCACGCAGGCGCGACCGTCGTCCTCGCCGGGTGGGTGGCACGCCGCCGCGACCACGGCGGGGTGGTCTTCCTCGACCTGCGCGAGGCCTCCGGCGTGGTCCAGGTCGTCGTCCGCGAGGACGACCTCGCCCACGACCTGCGCGCCGAGTACTGCATCAAGGTCACCGGCTCGGTCCGGGTCCGCCCCGAGGGCAATGAGAACCCCGAGATCCCCACCGGCGCGGTCGAGGTCGTCGCCGACGAGATCGAGGTGCTTAGCGAGGCCGCGCCGCTGCCCTTCCAGCTCGACAGCGCCGCCGACGTGGCCGAGGAGACCCGGCTGCGCTACCGCTACCTGGACATCCGACGCCAGGAGATGGCCGACAACCTGCGCCTGCGCTCCAAGGCGACCTACGTCGCCCACGAGGTCATGCGCGACCTGGGGTTCACCTACGTGGAGACCCCCTACATGACCCGCTCCACGCCCGAGGGCGCCCGCGACTTCCTCGTCCCGGTCCGCCTCCAGCCGGGCCACTGGTACGCGCTGCCGCAGTCCCCGCAGCTGTTCAAGCAGCTGCTCATGGTCGGCGGCATGGAGCGCTACTACCAGCTCACCCGCTGCTTCCGCGACGAGGACCTGCGCGCGGACCGCCAGCCGGAGTTCACCCAGATCGACCTGGAGATGAGCTTCGTCGACGAGGAGGACCTCTTCGCCGTCGGCGAGAAGCTGTTCACCCGCCTGCTGCGCGAGGTGCGCGGCGTCGAGCTGCCCGAGCGCTTCCCGCGGATGCGCTACTCCGAGGCCATGGACCGCTTCGGCTCCGACAAGCCCGACCTGCGCTTCGGCCAGGAGCTGGTCGAGGTCACCGCCTACTTCGCCGACACCCCCTTCCGGGTCTTCAAGGCCCCCTACGTGGGTGCCGTGGTCATGCCGGGCGGCGCCTCCCAGACCCGCAAGGAGCTGGACGCCTGGCAGGAGTGGGCGCGCTCGCGCGGCGCGAAGGGCCTGGCCTACGTGCTCGTCCAGGAGGACGGCTCCCTGGGCGGCCCGGTGGCCAAGAACCTCTCCGAGGCCGAGCGCGGGGGCCTGGCCGCCCAGGTCGGCGCCGCGCCGGGCGACGCGGTGTTCTTCGCCGCGGGCGCCCGGACCGCGAGCCAGGAGCTGCTGGGCGCGGCCCGTCTGGAGATCGGCAGGCGCTGCGGCCTGATCGACACCTCCCGGTGGGAGATCCTGTGGATCACCGACATGCCCCTGTTCGAGGAGGCCGACGAGGAGGGCTCCTGGAAGCCGGTGCACCACCCCTTCACCGCCCCGGCGGTGCAGGACGAGGCCGACTTCCAGGACCACCCGGGCACCACCGACTCCCGGGCCTTCGACCTGGTGCTCAACGGCTACGAGCTGGTCTCGGGCTCCATCCGTATCCACCGGGCCGAGATGCAGCAGCGGATCTTCGACGTCATCGGCCTGAGCAAGGCCGAGGCCGAGTCGAAGTTCGGGTTCCTGCTGGAGGCGTTCAAGTTCGGCCCGCCGCCGCACGGCGGCCTGGCCGTGGGCTGGGACCGCATCGTCATGCTGCTGGCCGGTCAGCCGACCATCCGCGAGGTCATCGCCTTCCCCAAGACCGCCTCGGGCGGCGACCCGCTGACGGGCGCGCCCACGCCGATCACCGCTGAGCAGCGGGCCGAGGCCGGGGTGGACGCCGACCCCGACGCCGAGGAGCGCGAGAAGCGCAAGTAGGGGGCCGTCGGCCCTGTCGGGGGCGGTGCGCGCA
>NZ_QPFC01000856.1:0-8100 GCF_003427465.1 Nocardiopsis sp. TNDT3
GGCGGGACCGGTCCGGTCCCGCCCCCTCGCTTCCGACTCAGGCCACGCGCCCGGGCCGGTCAGTCGTCATCGTCGTCGCCGCGGCCGTTGCCATTGCCGTTGCCGTTGCCGAAGTCGCCCAGGTCGATGCCGCCCGGAGTCGCGGTGATCGTGATCTCCGTGTCCTCGGGAGCCCTGCCGGTGTGCGACTGGTGCGCCACCTCGCGGCCGCCGAAGACGCGCTCGACCTTGACCTTGAAACCGGCCTCCTCCAGCGCCTCGCGCGCGTCGTCGACCCGCATGCCGACCACGTCGGGGATGTCCACGCCGGGCGGACCGGTGGAGACGGTCAGGGTGACGGTGCCGCCGGAGCCGATGCTGGAGCCGCTGTCGGGGCTCTGCTGGATGACCCTGCCCTCCTCGACGTCCGCGCTCTCCTCCTCGACCACCTCGACGGACAGGCCCTCGCCCTCCAGCATCTGGCGGGCGGTGTCCAGGTCCTCGCCGACCACCGCGGGCACCGGGATGCCCCGGCTGACGGTGAGGGTGACCGGTTCCTCCCGGTCGGCCTCCGCGCCCGCCTCGGGGGAGGTGGAGACCACCGCGCCGGGCTCGACCTCGGTGGAGCTCACGTCCTCCTGGACGATGTTGTCCGGGACGAAGCCCAGGTCCTCCAGCTCCTTGAGCGCGTTGGCGGCGTCCATCTCGACCAGGTCGGGCATCTCCACCGTCTGCGGGCCCTTGGACAGGTACACGGTGACCACGTCGTCGGGGGACAGGCGGGCGCCCACCTCGGGGTCGGTCTCGCCGACCGTGCCCGGCTCGGCGTCGCTGTAGACGGCCTCGGAGGACAGGTCGTAGCGCAGGCCCTCGTCGCGGATGATCCGGCTCGCGGCCTCGGGGTCGCGGCCCACCACGTCGGGGACGTTCTCGTACTGGCCGACCAGGAACCACCAGCCCGCGCCGAGCAGGACGAGCGCCAGGACCGCCGCGCCGATCCCGATCAGCAGGTTGCGGCGGCGCCGGTCGTCGGGGCCGTTCCGGTAGTCGTCGTACCCGTCGTCGCCGTATCCGTCCTTGCCGCGGTCGTAGTCGTCGTAGCGGCCGTCGTCGAGGCCGGCGGAGGCCATGTCCACGACCATGGTCGCGTTCTCGGTGCCGGGACCGGCGCCCCCGGCGATGAGCTGGGGCGCGGTCACCGAGGCCGTGGCCGCCGCCGCCGGGGCGACGGGCGTCAGCGGGGCCTGGTCGGCGGCGGAGGCGGGGGGAGACGCGGGCAGGCCGTTGAGCACCGCCAGGACCTTGGCCAGGTACTGGCCCGCGTTGCTGGGACGGTACCTGGGGTCGCGCTCGGTGGCCTTGGTGACCAGCGCGTCGACCTCCGCGGGCAGGCCGGGCAGGAAGTGCGAGGGGCGCGGGACGTCCTCGTTGACGTGCTGGTAGGCGATCGCGATGGGCGTCTCGCCGGTGTGCGGCTGGCTGCCGGTGAGCAGCTCGTAGAGCATGATGCCCGCCGCGTACACGTCGCTGCGGGCGTCGGCGACGCCCTTCTCGATCTGCTCGGGGGCCAGGTAGGCCGCCGTGCCCATGAGGGTGCCCGTGCGGGTCAGCCCCTGGTTGGACTGCTCCACGGCGCGCGCCAGGCCGAAGTCGGCGACCTTGACCCGGCCGTCCTCGGTGATGAGGACGTTCTCGGGCTTGACGTCGCGGTGCACCATGCCCGCCTGGTGGGCGGCGCCGAGCGCGGCCAGCACCGGGGCCATGGCGTTCAGGGCGTCGTGGGCGCCGAGCCTGCCCCGGGACTTGAGCAGGTCGCGCAGGGTGCGTCCGGGTACGTACTCCATGGCCAGGAACACGTGCCCCTGGTCCTCACCCTGGTCGAAGACCTGCACGACGTTGGGGTGGGAGAGCTTGGCGACGGAGTGCGCCTCGTTGATGAAGCGCTGCACGAAGGTCGGGTCCTGGGCCAGCGAAGGGTGCATCACCTTCAGGGCCAGCCGTCGGTCCAACCTCAGGTCGTGGGCGACGTAGACGGTCGCCATCCCGCCTCCGGCGATCCTGGACTCCACGAAGTAACGTCGGTCCAGGGTGGCGCCTACGAGCGGGTCGGAAGTCGTCATGTCCACGGCGGAGTAGTGTCCTTGCTGCGGGGAGCGCGGGCTGTCGCGGCCGGTGGCGCGTACCCGACACCGGGTGTCGAACCGACACGATAGCGGAAGCCCACGCCAGGTCTGCCCCGCGGTTCGCGGTCGCGCCGTCCCGTTCGGGTGCCGGTGGGGCCGGTGGGACATCCGGGGAGGCCTGCTCGGTCTCCCCGGAGGACGGGTCCCGGCCCCGGCCGGGGCTCCCCCGGGCCCGGCGGTGTGTGCTCCGCCGGTCGTCGGGTCGCCCCGTCCCCGGTGAGGCCCGCTCCGTGGGCGGTGGGGACGCTCGCGCCTGGGTGGTCGTGGTGTGCGGGATGCGCCCTTGTCGGACCGCACACTCGTTCCACGGTAGAGGACGCCGCCAAACTCCCCAGGTGGGACGCACCAATCGGGGGGCGGGACGCGGGGCCGGGTGGCCTAACTCACGGACGGCGAGGATGCCTGGGCGTAGCGCCGCACGGGGATGCGGCCCGCCAGGCGCGCGCCGCGGCCCGCGCGTACGGCGTCGCGCATCGCGGCGGCCATGCGCACCGGGTCCTGGGCGCGGGTCACGGCCGTGGCCAGCAGGACCGCGTCGCATCCCAGCTCCATGGCCAGGGCGGCGTCGCTGGCGGTGCCGATCCCCGCGTCCACGATGACGGGCACACCGGCCTGCTCGACGATCAGCTCCAGGTTGTGCGGGTTGCGGATGCCCAGCCCCGAGCCGATCGGGGCGGCCAGGGGCATCACCGCGGCGCAGCCCACCTGCTCCAGGCGCCGGGCCAGCACGGGGTCGTCGTTGGTGTAGGGCAGCACGGTGAAGCCCTCGTCCACCAGTTGTTCGGCGGCCTCCAGCAGCTCGACGGGGTCGGGCAGCAGCGTGTGCTCGTCCGCCACCACCTCCAGCTTGACCCAGTCGGTCTCCAGCGCCTCGCGGCCCAGGCGGGCGGTGCGCACCGCGTCCACGGCGGTGAAGCATCCGGCGGTGTTGGGCAGCGCCCGGATCTTGTTGCGGGTCAGGACGTCCCACACCGACCCCCGGGTGCCGGGGGAGACCCGGCGCATCGCCACCGTGGTCAGCTCGGTTCCGGAGGCGATCAGGGCCTCCTCCAGGACCTCCAGGGAGGGCGCTCCGCCGGTTCCGGTGATCAGCCGGGACCCGAAGGAGGTTCCCGCGATCACGAGGTCGTCGTTCATGCTCAGCCTCCCTGCACCGCGGTGAGGACGTCCACGCGGTCGCCCTGGTTGAGCGGGCTCGCGGCCCACGCGGTCCGGCGCACCACCTCGTCGTTGACGGCCACGGCGACACCGCCGGGGGCCTCGGCGCCGGTCAGGTCGCGCACGACCGCTTCCACGGTCGTGTCGTCGGCGAACTCGCGGCGGTCGCCGTTGATGATCAGTTCCACTGCTACTACCTACTTGCGCGTCGTGCCGTGAAACGGCGGGCGTACTCGGGCAGGTCTCCGTCGGTCAGGGCCCGGGCCATGGCCTCC
This sequence comes from Nocardiopsis sp. TNDT3, assembly GCF_003427465.1. Lineage (NCBI taxonomy): Bacteria > Bacillati > Actinomycetota > Actinomycetes > Streptosporangiales > Nocardiopsidaceae > Nocardiopsis > Nocardiopsis sp. TNDT3. Next base: position 3,596 of record NZ_QPFC01000856.1, read on the forward strand.
CCGGTCACCGGGGTCAGCAGGACCCCGTGCCGGAAGTGCCCGGCGGCCAGGTGCAGTCCCGGGACCCGTGTGGGCCCCAGGAGGGGCTCGTTGTCGGGCGAGCCGGGGCGCAGCCCGACGCAGGTCTCGGTGACCTCCAGCTCGCTCACCCCGGGGACGAGTTCGCGCGCGTCCCGCAGCACCTGCCAGAGCCCCCCGACGGTGAGCGAGGTGTCGTGGCCCAGCTCCTCCTGGGTGGCGCCGATGACGACCTCGCCGTCGGCGCGCGGCACCAGGTAGGTCGGGAAGCCCCGGACCAGGCCGCGGACGGTCCGGCTGACGAGCGGCGGCTCGCCCTCGGGCACCCGGGCGCGCAGCAGCTGTCCCTTGACCGGGCGCAGCGGCGGGACGACGGGTTCGGGGACCACGACGCCGTTGCCCCAGCAGCCCGCGGCCAGCACCACCTGGTGCGCGGGCAGGGTCCGCCCCGCCTCGGCCTCCCCGGCCAGGCGCACGCCCAGCCGGGAGCCCCCGGGGCCGGGGGAGAGGACCTCCCCGACCCGCCCGCGGACCTCGGTGACGCCCGCGCGTGCGCCCGCGGCGGTCAGGGCGCGCAGCAGCCGCCGCGGATCCACGGAGTGGTCGTCGGGGGCCAGGACGCCGCCGCGCACGGACGGGGCGAGCATGGGCTCCAGACGGCGGCACTCGCGTCCGGTGAGGCGCTCGGCGGCGATGCCCAGCCTCCGCTGGAGCGCGTGCAGTTCGGTGAGGACGGCCAGGTCGTCGCGGTCGAAGGCGACCAGCAGCGTGCCGGTGGCGCGGTGTCCCACGTCCAGGCCGCTGGCCTCCTCCAGTTCGGCGACGAAGTCCGCGTACATGCGGGCCGAGCGGATGCCCAGCTCCATGAGGGGCTCCTCGCCGAACGCGGCCTCGGTGGCGGGGGTCAGCATGCCCGCGGCCACGGTGGAGGCGGCGCGGGCGGGGTCGGACTCGACCAGGGTGACGCTCAGTCCGCGTTGGGCGGCGCGCCAGGCGGTGACCCGGCCGACCAGGCCGCCGCCGACCACGACGACGCGGTCGCGGTGGGGATCGTTGGAGGTGCGCACGGCTGTGGCTTCCACTCCCTTCGCCGGCATGATCCGGATCAGGTTCGTGCGGTCGGAGGCTCACAGCCTCCCTCTCAGCCGGGTCCCACCCGGCTCCCGCGGGATGTAGGGGTCTGTCCCCATTCTAGGACCCGTGGCCGACGCGCGCCGTGCCGGGGGGAAGGAGGTGCGCGGATGTGGCAGATTGGTGGTGTGACACAACGCGACATCGACACGCTCATCGGCGACTGGCTGACCCTCAAGGAGGCCGCCGCTCCGCTGGGCGTGAGCCCGAACCGGATCAAGACGCTGATCCGCGAGAACCGCATGATGGGTGTGGTCCGCGACGGCGAACTCTCCATTCCCGCCGCCTTCATCGACGGCGACGACCTGGTCAAGGGTCTGCCGGGGACGCTGCTGCTGCTCACCGACGCGGGCTTCTCCTCCGAGGAGGCCCTGCGCTGGCTGTTCACCCCCGACGACTCCCTGCCTGGCACGCCGATCCAGGCCATGCGCGAGAACCGGGGCACCGAGGTGCGCCGCCGGGCCCAGAGCCTGGCCTTCTGACCCGCGGGGAAGGGGGGAGGGGCGCGCCGCCGCGTCCCTCGCCCTTGGGTCCGAACGCGCCAGGGCCTAGGGTGGACCGTGTGAGGACCAGCCACGGAACCAGCCTGCGCAAGCGCCTGGACGCATCGCTTCTGTACCTGTGCACCGACGCCCGGACCGGTCGGGGCGACCTGGCCGAGTTCGCCGACGCGGCCCTGGCCGGGGGAGTGGACATCATCCAGCTCCGGGACAAGGGCCTGGAGGCACGCGAGGAGATCGCGGCCCTGGAGGTGATGAAGGAGGCGTGCGAGCGGTACGGCGCCCTGCTCGCGGTCAACGACCGCGCCGACATCGCCCGCGCCGTGCGCGCCGACGTCCTCCACCTGGGTCAGCGGGACCTGCCCGTGCCCATGGCCCGCGACATCATCGGCGCCGACCCCGTGATCGGCCGCTCCAACAACGACGTCGCCGCCGCGGCCGCCTCCGCCGAGGAGCCGGGCAGCGACTACTTCTGCGTCGGACCGACCTGGGCGACCCCCACCAAGCCGGGCCGCCCGGCCGCCGGGCTGGAGCTGGTGGAGGAGGCGGCCGCGCTGGGCACCGACCGCCCCTGGTTCGCCATCGGCGGGATCGACGTCGACAACATCGACCGCGTGCTGGACGCCGGGGCCCGCCGGGTCGTGGTCGTGCGCGCGATCACGGAAGCGGAGGACCCCCGGGCCGCCGCCGCCGCTCTGCGCCAGCGCCTGGCGGCCCGCGCCGCCCGGCCCTAGGGGATCAGCAGGGCCTTGCCGAGCACCGCGCGCCCCTCCAGTGCGGCGTGCGCCTCGGCGGCCCGCTCCAGCGGCAGGGCCAGCCCCACGTGCGGCGTGATCCTGCCCATGCGGGCCATCTCCAGCACCATCCGCAGGGCGTCCTGCCGGTCGCCGTCGGCCTGCTTGAGGTCGAACAGGCCCAGGACCTCGATCCCGCGGCGCCCGGCCTCCTCGGTGTCCACCTCCGTGAAGCTCCCGCCCGCGGAGCCGTAGCCGACGAACCGGCCGCCGTCGGCCAGGGTCCCGAAGGCCGCCGCGCCCAGCGCGCCCCCGGCGCCGTCCAGGACCACGTCGACCCCGGCGCCGCCGGTCAGCGCGCGCACCCGCTCCGGCCAGTCCGGCTCGGAGTAGTCCACGGTCTCCTGCGCGCCCAGTTCGCGGACCAGGGCCAGCTTGGCCCCGCCCCTGGCCGCGCCGATGACCCGGGCCCCGGCCCTGCGGGCCAGCTGGACGGCCAGGGTGCCCGCCCCTCCGGCGGCCGCGGCGACCAGGACCGTGGTGCTGGGTCCGAAGCCCGCCGCCCGCTCCAGCGCCAGCGCGGTCGGCCCGTCGTGCAGCAGGGCCAGCGCCGCCCGGGGGTCCACCTCCTCGGGCACCCTGACCAGTGCCGACTCCGGGACCACGGCCCGTTCGGCGTAGCCGTCCACGGGCAGGGTGGGCCTTTCCGGCGTCCCGTCCGCGTGCCCGGTGTCGGCGACCACCGCGGCCCCCTCCCATCCCGGGTCCACGCCCGGGCCGATCCGGACCACCCGCCCGGCCACGCCCGCGCCGGGGACGTAGGGGGGAGTCACGGGGAAGTAGTCCAGCCCCCAGCCGCCGCGGACCAGGGTGTCCAGGTACATCACGTTCGCCGCGGCGACCTCCACCAGCGCCTGGCCCGGTCCCACCTCGGGCTCGGGCAGGTCCCGGACCACCAGGACCTCCGGGCCGCCGAACTCCTCGACCTGTACCGCTCGCATGCCGTTCTCCCTCGGTGCGCACCGCCTGCTTCCGACACCGCCCAGCCTCTTACCTCAATATTTGTTGAGGTCAAGGGCCGGGCGCCGGAGAGATCCACGGCACAGGGGGCGCCCCGCACGGGGCGCGGCGCGCGGGACGGGGGCCGAGGTCAGACCGCGACGTGCGACAGCGCGCTGGGATGGCGCCGCAGGAAGCCCTCGATGGACTGGGCGGGATGACCGGTCAGGTCGGGGACGGCGGGCGAGACCACGTCGAGCTCCCCGGCGGCGATCGCGGCGTAGGAGGTCACCCAGCCCTCGACCGCCCAGTCGGGGGCGCCGCCGCTGCGGCGCGACTCCAGCGCCTCCTCCAGGGTCTGGGGCACGTAGCGCACCGAGCGCCCGGTGAGCACGCCCAGTCTCTCCGCCGTCGCGCCCAGGGACAACGCCTCCGGGCCGGTGACGTCGTGGCTGGTGTCGTGCGAGGCGCGCGCGGCCACGGGGTCGGTCAGCACGGCCGCGGCCACGTCCGCCACGTCGTCGCGCGAGACCCACGCGATCCGGCCGTCACCGGCCGGGCCCCGCACCACGCCCCCGTCGTCCACCCAGTCGGGCAGCAGGTCCAGGTACAGGCTTGGTCTGAGGAAGGTGTACCGCACCCCCGTGGACCGGATGTGCGCCTCGGTGAAGAAGTGCGTGCGCGCGAACGTGAAGGTGGACGCCGGGCCCGCGCGCAGGAAGGACAGGTAGACGATCCAGGACACCCCCGCCTTGACCGCCGCGTCCACCGCGCTCACGTGGACGTCGATCCGGTCCTCGGACTCGGTGGCCGAGACCAGGAACAGCGTGTCCACCCCCCGGCAGGCCCGCTCGAAGCCCGTGGAGTCCTCGTAGGCCGCCATCGCCGCGCTGCTGCCGGGGTACTCGGGGGCGCGGTTGATGTCGCGTACGATGAGCCGCTGGGGCCTGCCCAGCCGCGCGATCCGCGCGGCGACCCGCCCGCCCAGCGCCCCGGTCGCCCCCGTGACCCCTATGGTGTGGTTTGTCGTGTGATCGTCGCCCATGACACCCCATCCTGCGTTACGAGGGCGTGCCGGACGCTGAGCGGCACGCGCCTTTTTGCGCCGCGGGGCCGGGCGCGG
>NZ_QPFC01000857.1:0-3757 GCF_003427465.1 Nocardiopsis sp. TNDT3
CGCGGCCGGTCAGCCCTTCAGGTCCGTGTGGCCGTCGGCGTCCACCCGGGTCCTCTGGGCGGTCCAGGCGCGGGCCTGCTCGCTGATCGTGCAGCCCAGACCCGGCCGGTCCGGAACGAGCATGCGCCCGCCCGCGGTCTCCAGCCGCTCCTCGAACAGGGGCTGGAGCCAGTCGAAGTGCTCCACCCAGGGGTCGAGTTCGTAGGCGGCGGCCAGGTGCAGGTGGATCTCCATGGCGAAGTGCGGCGCCATCCGCACCCCGGCCCCGCGCCCCTGGGCCATGACGTCCAGGAACGGGGTGATGCCCCCGACCCGCGGCGCGTCCGGCTGCATGAAGCCCACGGCCCCGGCCTGGATCAGCGCCTCGTGCTCGGCGGGGCTGGTGAGCATCTCACCGGTGGCGATGGGCGTGGCCAGCTCGCGCGCCAGGTCCGCGTGCCCCCGGACGTCGTAGGCGTCCAGCGGCTCCTCGATCCAGACCAGGTCGAACCGGTCCAGGAGGCGCCCCATGCGCGCGGCCGAGCCCCGGTTCCACTGCTGGTTGGCGTCGACCATGAGCGGGAAGTCGCCCAGTTCCTCGCGCACGGCCTCCACGCGGGCCAGGTCCACCCGGTGGTCGGGGTGGCCGACCTTGATCTTGATACCGCCGATGCCCGCGGCGCGGGCGGCCCGGGTGTTGTCCAGCACCTCCTCCAGCGGCGCGGACAGGAACCCGCCGGAGGTGTTGTAGCAGTCGACCGCGTCGCGGTGCGCGCCCAGGAGCTTGGCCAGCGGCAGCCCGGCCCGCTTGGCCTTGAGGTCCCACAGGGCGATGTCCATCGCGGCGATGGCCTGGGTGGCCAGTCCGCTGCGCCCCACCGAGGCCCCGGCCCACACCAGGCGGGTCCACAGGCGCTGGATGTCGCTGGGGTCCTCGCCGATCAGCTCGGGGGCCACCTCGCGGGCGTGGGCGTACTGGCCCGGGCCTCCGGCCCGCTTGGAGTAGGTGAAGCCGACGCCTTCGAGTCCCTGCTCGGTGGTGATCTCGGCGAAGAGCACCGACACCGAGGTGAGCGGCTTCTGGCGGCCGGTGAGCACCTTGGCGTCGCTGATGGGGGTGGACAGGGGCAGGTCGACGCGGGACAGCGTCACCGAGGCGATGGAGTCGGTGGCGGTGCCCCCCGCGGTGCCGGTGCGGGTGCCGCCCCGCGGCTCGGCGGGTGTGTTCATGGGGTCTCCGGAAGTGGGAGGGACGGGGGGTTCAGCGCACCATCGCGGGACGTTTGGGATCGAAGGTCCAGTCGGGGACGAGGTGTCGCATGGCCGCGGCGTCGTCGCGCGCGCCCAGGCCGTGCTCCAGGTACAGCTCGTGCGCGGCGGCCAGGGCGTCGCGGTCCAGCTCCACGCCCAGGCCGGGGGCGGTGGGCACGGTGACGGCGCCGTCCTCGATCCGCAGGGGCCTGCGGGTCAGGGCCTGCCCGTCCTGCCAGATCCAGTGGGTGTCCAGGGCGGTGATGTCGCCGGGGGCGGCGGCTCCCACGTGGGTGAACATCGCCAGGGAGATGTCGAAGTGGTTGTTGGAGTGCGAGCCCCAGGTCAGACCGAAGTCCTCGCACAGCTGGGCCACGCGCACCGAGCCGCGCATGGTCCAGAAGTGCGGGTCGGCCAGCGGGATGTCCACCGCGTTGACGCGCACGCTGTGCGCCATCTGGCGCCAGTCGGTGGCGATCATGTTGGTGGCGGTGCGCAGGCCGGTGGCCCGCCGGAACTCCGCCATGACCTCGCGCGCGGAGTAGCCGCCCTCAGCACCGCAGGGGTCCTCGGCGTAGGCCAGGACGCCGTGCAGGTCGGAGCAGAGCGCGGTCGCCTCGGCCAGCGACCAGGCGCCGTTGGGGTCGATGGTGACGCGGGCGTCGGGGAAGCGCGCGGCCAGGGCGCGGACCGCCGCGGCCTCCTCCTCGCCCGCCAGCACCCCGCCCTTGAGCTTGAAGTCGCGGAAGCCGTAGCGGCTCCGGGCCGCCTCGGCCAGGGCGACGACGGCCTCGGGGGTGAGCGCGGGCTCGGTGCGCAGGCGCTCCCAGTCGTCGGCGGGGTCCTTGGCCTCGGGGTAGGGCAGCGGTGTGCGGTCGCGGTCGCCGACGTAGAACAGGTAGCCCAGCATGGGCACCCGCTCGCGTCGGCGGCCCTCGCCGAGCAGGTCGCAGACGGGCACGCCCAGGTGCTGGCCCAGCAGGTCGAGCAGGGCCGACTCCAGGGCGGTGACCGCGTGCACGGTGGTGCGCAGGTCGAAGGTCTGCTCGCCCCGCCCGCCCCGGTCGCGGTCGGCGAAGGCGTCCTGGACGCGGCGCAGGAGGGGGTTGAGCTCGGCGACGGGGCGTCCGACGAGCAGTTCGGCGGCGTCGGCGATGGTGGCGCGGATGGGCTCGCCGCCGGGGACCTCGCCCAGGCCGGTGCGCCCCTCGCTGTCGGTGAGGATGGCGATGTTGCGGGTGAAGAAGGGGCCGTGGGCGCCGCTGAGGTTGAGCAGCATGCTGTCGCGTCCGGCCACCGGCACCACGTCGACGGAGGCGATGGTGGGCGTGCTCATGCGGGGTCTCCTCCGGGCACGACGGTGCCCTCGACTCGTCGGTTCAGCCGCCAGGGGTTGTCCTGGCGCAGTGCGGGCGGCAGCAGGGCGTCGGGCATGTCCTGGTAGCTGACCGGCCGCAGGAACCGGTGCAGGGCCAGGCTGCCCACCGAGGTGCCCCGGCCGTCGGAGGTGGCGGGGAAGGGGCCGCCGTGGACCATCGCGTGGGTCACCTCCACCCCAGTGGGCCAGCCCCCGAACAGGACGCGGCCCGCGCGGCGCTCCAGCACCGGCAGCAGGGCGCGCGCCGCCGCCAGGTCGTCGGCGTCGCCGGTGTCGGCGTGCAGGGTCGCGGTGAGCTGGCCCTCCAGCCCCTCCAGCGCGGCGGGCAGCGCGGCGGCGTCGGGGTAGCGCACCACCGTGCCCGCGGCGCCGAAGACCTCCTCGCTCAGGCGCGGGTCGGCCGTGAGGTCGGCCAGGGACACCTCGGCCAGGGCCGGGGCCGGCGCGTTGGGGCCCTCCCCCTCGCCGCCCCTGGCCCGCAGCACGACCTCCGAACGCCCCTCCAGCGCCTCCACCCCGTCGCGGAAGGCCGCGGCGATGGGCGCGGTGAGCATCGTCTGGCCGGTGGCGTCGGCCACCAGGCGCGCGGCGGCTTCCACGAACCGGTCCCCGTCCGGGGTGGAGGGGACGAACACCAGCCCGGGGTTGGTGCAGAACTGCCCCGATCCCAGGGTGAGCGAGGCGACGTAGGCCCCGGCCAGGTCCTGGGCGCCCTGCCCGGCGAGCGCGCCGGGCAGCACGAACACGGGGTTGACCGAGGACATCTCGGCGAAGACCGGGATCGGCTCGGGGCGCTCGGCCGCCACCCGCATCAGGGCCAGCCCGCCGCCCCGCGACCCGGTGAAGGCCACGGCCTTCACGCGCGGGTCGGCGACCAGCTCCTGTCCGATGCCGTTGCCCTCCCCGAACAACAGGGAGAACACGCCGCCGGGCAGGCCGCTCTCGCGCACCGCGTCGGCCACGGCGCGCCCGACCAGCGCGGCGGTGCCGGGGTGGGCGTTGTGGCCCTTGACGATCACCGGGCACCCGGCGGCCAGGGCCGCGGCCGTGTCGCCCCCGGCGGTGGAGAAGGCCAGGGGGAAGTTGCTCGCGCCGAAGACCACCACGGGGCCGACGGGGATGTGCGCCAGGCGCAGGTCGGGGCGGGGC
>NZ_QPFC01000858.1:0-2541 GCF_003427465.1 Nocardiopsis sp. TNDT3
CCCCGACCAGGGTGCGGGCGGGGACGTCGCGGGTGACCACCGCGCCCGCGGCGACCACGGATCCGGCGCCGATGGTCACCCCCTGCGTGACCACGGCGGCCGCTCCGATCCAGACGTCGTCCTCGATGACGATGGGGGCGAAGGAGAGGTACTCGCGGCGCTCGGCGAGGGGCAGGGGGTGCCCGCCGGTGATGAGGCTGACCCTCGGCGCGATCATGACCCGGTTGCCGACGCGGATGCCGCCCCTGTCCATGAACGTGCAGCCCTGGTTGACGAAGACGTCCTCCCCGAACGCCGTGTTGAGCCCGTACTCGGTGAAGAACGGCGGATAGATCGTCACCGACTCCGGAAGAGGGCCGCCGAACACAACGGAAAGTAGTTCGGCGCGGCCCTCGCCGTCGCTGAACGGCAGCACGTTCAGACGGGACGTCGCGTCGGTCACCTCCGCGATGCGCTCCGCGTGACGTGCGAACTCGGGCGTTTGGACGTACATGACCTGCTCTGTGCGTGTGGACATGCGCTGATCCCACCACCCGGCGGAACGCGTGGTCAAACAACCGCACGATCCACCGGACACAACCAGAGGTTGTGCAAGTAGGCTGGGGCCGTGGATGTCGAAGCGCTGCGCACGTTCGTGGCCGTCGCCCGGACCGGCCAGTTCCAGGCCGCGGCGGACGAGCTCGGGATCAGCCAGCAGGCGGTCTCCAAGCGGATCGCGGCCCTGGAGCGACACCTGGGGGCCGCGCTCCTGGTGCGGACCTCCCGGGGCTCCAGACCGAGCCTGGACGGGCAGGTCCTCCTGCCGCACGCCAGGAAGGTCCTCGCGGCCCTGGAGCAGGCCGAGCGGGCCGTGCGCCCCGGCAGCCGACCCCTGCGCGTGGACGTGCTCAACCGGCGCATCGCCCCGGCCCAGGCCGTCTACCGGTTCTACCGCTCCCACCCCGGGATGGACCTGGACGCGGTCACGCTGGGCGGCGAGAACGCCGTCCAGGCCGCCCATGCGGTGCTCGAAGGAACCGTCGACGCGTCCTTCCGCGCCCTGGCGGCCGAGCGGGTCCCGGCCGGGATCAGCGCCGAACGGCTCCTGGACGTACCCCTGGAACTCCTGGTCGGGCCCACCCACCCGCTGGCGGACGCACCCGAGGTCAGGCCCGCGGACCTGGCCGGTCACCGGATCTGGATCCCCGGGATCAGGCCCGGCACGGAGTGGGCGGAGTTCTACCGGGCGCTGTCGGAGGCCTTCGGTCTGAGCATCGACGCGCTCGGCCCCGACTTCGGCGACGAGGCCCTGATGGACGCGCTGGCCGACTCCGCCTCCCTGGCCACCCTCGTCGGCGGCGGGGACCGGTACCTGTGGCCCCAGGGCCACGACCTGCGGCGCGTCCCCCTGCGCGACCCGACGCCGGTCTACCCGCACGTGCTGCTGTCCCGCAGCGGGGAGCGGCACCCCGTGCTGAGCGCGCTGCGCGAGTACCTGCGCGCCTCGGGCCCGCGAACCCCGGATGACGTGTGGACCCCGGACTGGGTGGTCCGCCGGACGGACGGGTGATCCGGCCGCCCGCTCCGTCCTCGGCGGCACCCGCACGACCCGTCGCCTCGCGTTACGTGGGCGCGGATGGGAACTTGGTCCCATGAGCACCATCGACGACACCATCACCCTCGCCGCCGCCCACGGCCTGCACCTGTCCGCGCGGGACGCCACGGTGAACGAGGCGGGCCTGGACTACCGCGTCGTCATGGCCCGCGACGCGACCGGCCGGAGGTGGGTGCTGCGCGTACCCCGCCGCGCCGACGTCTCCGAGGGCATGGCCGCCGAGACGCGCGTCCTCGACCTGGTCGCCCCGGTTCTGGCCGAGGACGGCGTCGCGGTCCCCGACTGGCGGGTCCGCTCCCCCGAGCTGATCGCCTACCCGGCCCTGCCCGGCGCCCCGGGCCTGACCCTGACCGGCTCCGGGGAGCCCGTCTGGCACATGGACCCCGCCAGCCCCGACTACGCCGAGCGCCTGGGGCGCCTGCTGGCCCGCCTGCACTCGATCGCCCCGGAGCGGGCCGAGGCCGCGGGCGTCGAGGTCCGTACCCCGGACCGGGTACGTCAGGCGTGGCGGGACGACATCGCCCGCGTGAGCGAGGCCTTCACCGTCTCCCTCGCCCTGACCGAGGCATGGAGGGCGTGGCTCGACGACGACACCTGCTGGCCCGAGCGGACCGTCATGACCCACGGCGAGATCTACCCCGCGCACGTGCTGCTCGACGAGGAGGGCGCGGTCACCGGGGTCCTGGACTGGACGACCGCCCGCGTGGACGACCCCGCACGCGACCTGTCCGCCCAGTACGGCGCCGCGGGCGAAGAGATGCTGCGGGCCACCCTCACCGCCTACGAGCGGGCGGGCGGGCACGTCCACCCCGGCCTGGCGGCGCAGGCCAGGCACCTGTGGGACGCCTCCCCGATCGGGTACGCCCTGTACGCGCTGACCACCGGCGCCGAGGCCGACCTGGCCGCCGCGGCGGCGGTGCTGAACCCCGAGGCCTGACGCACCGCCG
>NZ_QPFC01000089.1:0-8314 GCF_003427465.1 Nocardiopsis sp. TNDT3
CACGTGCGGGGCGCGCCCCTGTCCCCAGTCGCCCCGGACATGGGGCCGCCCGGTGACCGGCCCGCCCGGCGCGCGGGGTCAGTCCGTTGCGCCCAGCCGGGAGATCTCCTTGCTCACCGCGCGAAACCCCTGTTCGAGGGCGCGCAGGTCCTCCATGGGCAGGCCCATGAGGATGTCGTCGCGAAAGGGCCGCGCCACCATCAGCCGCCGCACGACCGAGGCGCCCAGGGGCGTGGCGCGGAGGCGGCGGACGCGCTGGTCGTCGGGGTCTGCCGAGCGCTCGGCGACACCGTGGGCCACGAGCCGGTCGAGCACGCCCGACATCGACGCCATGGAGACGCCGAACGACTCCGACAGCCCCCTGCCCGTCGCGCCCTCCTTCGTGGTGACCAGGACCATGAGCACCCTGAGCTGCTGGATGGTGAGGTCCATCGACAGCAGGTTCTGCAGGAGGGCGGCCATCACGGTCTCCTCCATCATCCCGTTCAGGGTCTGGATCTCGCGCACGATGCGTTCGCGTTCGTGTTCGCCCTGTTCGGTCGCCTGTTGCCGCATAGCCGCCATGATAGAGCGCCGCGACGGGCGCCCCCCGACCCCAAATACTTAGCCTGATGCTAAGCTTTTTGGCGCACGGTTCAACGACACCGCCGCCGCATCGGGATGGCAGCCGCCCGGATCCCGTTCCACGCTCCCGTGAGCACCACGGCCATCCCCCGCGCGAGCCCGGCGCCGCGTCCGCGTCGCGATGCGACGGCAACGAAGTGAGGACGGCACATGGGCACAGCCTCCGACACGACCGCCGACACCGACGACCGCACCGGGGAGATCGACCTCGACGCGCTGCGGGCCAGGTACGCCCGCGAGCGCGACCGCCGCGTCCGCCCCGACGGCACCGGCCAGTACCGCTCGGCCGCGGGCGAGTTCGGCTACTACGCCAAGGACCCCTACACCCCCCGGACCGAACGCGAACCGCTGACCGACACCGTGGAGGTGCTCGTGATCGGCGGCGGCTTCGGCGGCCTGACCACCGGCGCGCGGCTGCGCCAGGCGGGCGTGGAGTCGATCCGGATGATGGACGAGGCGGGCGACTTCGGCGGAACCTGGTACTGGAACCGCTACCCGGGCATCCACTGCGACATCGAGTCCTACTCCTACATGCCCCTGCTGGAGGAGGTCGGCTACGTACCGAAGTGGCGCTACGCACCCGGCGAGGAGATCCGCCGCCACGCCGTGGCCGTCGCCGAGACCTTCGGGCTGTACCGCGACGCCCTGTTCCACACCCGCGCCACCGCGCTGACCTGGGACGAGGACGCTGACGAGTGGGTGGTGGAGACCGACCGCGGCGACCGGATGCGCGCGCGGTTCGTCATCACCTCCTCGGGCACGCTCACCCAGCCCAAGCTGCCGGGCATCCCGGGGATCGACACCTTCAGGGGCCACACCTTCCACACGAGCCGCTGGGACTACGGCTACACCGGCGGTGACCAGAACGGCGGCCTCACCGGCCTCGCCGACAAGAGGGTCGCGGTCGTGGGCACCGGCGCGACCGGTGTGCAGGTCATCCCGCACCTGGGACGCGACGCGAAGCACCTGTACGTGTTCCAGCGCACCCCCTCCTCGGTGGACGTGCGCGACAACCGCCCCACCGACCCGGAGTGGGCGGCCTCCCTCAAGCCCGGCTGGCAGCGCGAGCGCATGGAGAACTTCCTGGCGATCGTCTCCGGCGAGCGGGTCGAGACCGACCTGACCCGCGACGGCTGGACCTCCACCGCCCGGCTCCAGCGCAAGATGATCTCCGGCGCGCTGGACACCAGCGTCCCGGCCGAGGAGCGCGAGCGGATCGACGAACTCGTGGACGCCCGCAAGATGAACCAGATCCGGGCGCGCGTGGACGAGGTCGTGGACGACCCTGCCACGGCCGAGCTGCTCAAACCCTGGTACCGCTACATGTGCAAGCGGCCCTGCTTCAGCGACCACTACCTCCAGACCTTCAACCGGCCCGACGTCACCCTGGTGGACACCGCCGACCACGGCGGCGTCACCCGCATGACCGAGGACGCGATCGTCGTCGGGGACGCCGAGTACCCCGTGGACTGCGTCGTCTTCGCCACCGGGTTCGACGTGGGCGTGTCCGGGGTGATGTCGGGAACGCTGCCGGTGCGCGGGCGCGGCGGGCGCGACCTGCTGGGGTCCTGGAGCCGCGGGCCCAGCACGCTGCACGGCTTCTACAGCAACGGGTTCCCGAACCTGTTCCACCTGGGCGCGCTCCAGAACGCCAACTCGGTCAACTTCGCGCACATCCTGCTGGAGCAGGCCGAGCACATCGCCGCCGTCGTCGCCGAGGCCCGCAAGACCGGGGCCCCGGTGGTCGAGCCCTCCCAGGAGGCCGCCGACGCGTGGGGCCGGACCGTCCGGGAGAGCGCGCACGACAACTCGGCGTTCCAGGCCGAGTGCACGCCCGGCTACTACAACCGCGAGGGCGCGGGCGTGCACGGCGGGTTCTCCTACAGCCCCGGCCCCGTGGCCTTCCACCGGCTGCTGGCCGACTGGCGCGGGAGCCGCATGCACGAGGTCCTGAACGCGCGGTCCTAGCCGGCCCGGACGCCTCCGTGGGCGCTCCTTCCTGGGCGCCCACCCTCCGGGGCGTGTCCGGCGCATGTCCGCCCCGCCGCGCGGCGGGGTGGACGTGCGCCGAACACGCTCCCGGACCCCAGACACCTGATCCCAGACCCCGAGGGAAACGTATGGAACAGCACTGCCCCAGGCCGCGACGAACGGTGGCCGCCCGCGCACTCGCCGCACTGGCCCTGACCGGCGCGGCGGCCGGATGCGCCGCCCCCGCCGCCACCGGCGAGGACGGCCAGGACGGCGGAACCGAGCGCACCGCCGAACTCCTGGTCCAGGTGACCTCCGTCCACGAGGAGACGGGGATGACCCTGCTCGAAGGCCCGACCTTCGACGCCGACGGACGCCTGCTCGTCGTGGACGTCACCGCCCCCGCCGGGGAGCCCAAGGTGCTCCGGGTGGACACCGGAACCCGGGAGGTGACCCCGGTGTTCACCGACGAGACCGGCGCCTACACCTCCGCGCAGTTCAGTCCGCACGACGACCGGCTCTACCTGACCGACTTCGCCGGTGGGAAGATCGACAGCATCACCCCCGAGGGCGAGGACCACACCACGTTCTTCTCCGGGGAGGTCGACGGAGCGCCGATGAACCCCGACGACCTGGCCTTCGACGAGGCCGGGAACATGTACGTCAGCGACTCGGCCGGGTTCGACGGTCCGGCGTGGGAGGCCCGGGGCAGGGTCGTGCGCGTCGACCGCGACACCGCGGAGGCGACCGTCCTGGCCGAGGAGCTGCCCGCGCCCAACGGCATCTCGTTCACCGCGGACTTCTCGGGGCTGTGGGTCGGCCAGTACGGCGCCAACCGCGTCGACCACTACGCGCTGAACGAGGACGGCACTGAGGTGGAGACCTCCCACGCCGCCCTGTACTTCGACGGAGGCACGAGCCGGATCGACTCCATCGCGGTGGACGCCGACGGCAACCTCTACCAGGCCGTCCACGGCCAGCCGCGCATCTTCGTGTACAGCCCGCTCGGTGAGCACCTGGCGACGGTCGGCGTCCCGGCCGACGCCGCCGAGGGGCTGTACTCGGCCACCAACGTGGCCATCGCACCGGGGACGACCGACGCCTACATGACCGTCAGCGGGGACGACGGCGGGTTCGTCTACTCCTTCGACGCGCTCGCCGAGGGGATCCGCCAGTCCAACGGCGGCTGACCGTCCGCCCCCGCGGGGGAAGGGACGGAACCGGTCGCGCGGCCCGCCCGGGAGCACGTCGACCGGCTCCCGGGCGGGAGGGCCCGGGTCACGCGCGTCCAGGTGGCGGGGCGACGGGCCGTCCCGCCCCAGGGGGCACGTCGGCCAACCCCCGAACCCACAGGAGACCCGGGTCACAACCACCCGTGTCACAGGCTGTCGGGCTGTCTCGTCTCAGGGGGTGTAACCGACGACGACCGCGAAGGAGCACCCCATGGACGCGAGACTCGACTACTTCACCAGCCCGGCCGCGGGCAGGGCCGTCAAGCCCTTCATGTCCGTGGGCAGGGCCCTCAGGGACTCGGCGCTGCCGAAGGCGACGCAGGAACTGGTGGCGCTGCGCGTGAGCCAGATCAACGGCTGCGCCGTCTGCCTGGACATGCACACCAAGGACGCCGCCGCTGCCGGTGAGACCGCCGTGCGGCTGAACCTGGTCGCGGCGTGGCGGGAGGCCACGGTCTTCACCGACGCCGAGCGCGCCGCGCTGGAGCTGGCGGAGGAGGGCACCCGGGTCGCGGGCGCGGCGGGCGGGGTCAGCGACGAGGTGTGGGAGCGCGCCGCCGAGCACCACGACGAGGAGCAGCTCACCGCCCTGGTCATGCTGGTCTCGTTCATGAACGCCGTGAACCGGCTCAACATCATCACCCGGCAGCCCGCCGGAAGCTACGAGCCCGGGCAGTTCCACTAGGTTCCGGCACGGGGCCCGGCGGCTGCGGACTTCGGGTTCCGGCCCCGGGCCCGGGGGCGGACCGGTCGGCGCGAGCCGCCCGTACCGGGGAGTACGGCCGGGCGGAAGGGCTTGGGAGAGGGGCGGGTCGGCGTGGGCAAGGTGGAGGACTTCGAGGAGCTGCGGCCGCTGCTGTTCTCGATCTCCTATCGGATCCTGGGCAGCGTGAGCGAGGCCGAGGACGCGGTGCAGGAGACGTGGCTGCGCTTCGACCGCTCGACGACCCGCCCCGCGTCGACCAAGGCCTTCCTGTCGGCCGCGGTGACCCGGATCTCGATCGACGTGCTGCGTTCGGCGCGCGTGCGGCGGGAGGAGTACGTCGGCCCGTGGTTCCCCGAGCCGCTGCTGAGCGACCCCTACCAGGACCCGGCGCGGTCGGTGGAGCTGGCCGACTCGGTGTCGATGGCGGCGCTGCTGCTGTTGGAGCGGCTCAGCCCACTGGAGCGGGCGGTGTTCCTGTTGCGGGAGGTGTTCGCCTTCGGGTTCGACGAGGTCGCCGCGGCGGTGGGGCGTTCGGAGGCGGCGTGCCGACAGCTGCTCGTGCGGGCGCGGCGGCACATGGCGACCGGGCGGCCGCGGTTCGCGGCGGACCGTCGCGAGCAGCGGGAGCTGGCGACGCGCTTCTTCGACGCGCTGGAGAACGGCGACGTGGACGGCCTGCGGGACCTGCTGGCCGCCGACGCGCAGTTGGTCGGGGACGGCGGCGGCCGGGCCCCGCAGCTGGCCAGGGCCGTCACGGGCGCGGCGGGCGTGGCCCGTCTGCTGGGCACGGTCTTCCCCGAGCTGCTGGGGATCGGCGTGTCGTTGGAGCCGCACGAGGTCAACGGCCAGCCCGGTGCGCTCCTGCGCGACCGGGACGGCCGGGTCCTCCAGGCGCTGGTCCTGGATGTGCTCGACGGGCGGGTCCAGACCGTGCGCGGGGTGATCAACCCCGACAAACTGGGCCACCTCGGCCCGGTCGCCGACGCCTGGGCCGTGGACCGCGAGGTGAGGCGGGCCCGGAAGCGGTCGCGCTGACCCCCGGCCGGGACCGGACCCGATCGGACCGGCCTCGACCGGTGGGCGGGCCGAAGGCCGGGCCGCAGGGTCGTGCGGGGGGCCGTACGAACCCCCCGTTCAGACGGTCTGGTTGACGCGCACGAGGTTGCCGGACGGGTCGCGGAAGGCGCAGTCGCGGACCCCGTAGTCCTGGTCGATGGGTTCCTGGACCACGTCCGCCCCGGCCGCCTCCAGGCGCTGGAAGAGGCCGTCGAGGTCGTCGGTGGCCAGGGTGATCGCGGTGTAGGTGCCCTTGGCCATCAGCTCCAGGACGGTGCGGCGCTCGTCCTCGGTGACGCCGGGGTCGACGGCGGGCGGGTGCAGCACGATGGAGGTCGCGGGCCGTCCGACCGGCCCGACGGTGATCCAGCGCATGTCCTCGTAGCCGACGTCGTTGCGGACCTCGAACCCGAGGAGGTCGCGGTAGAAGCCCAGGGCGGCCTCGGCGTCGGTGTGCGGCAGGAAGGCGTGGTGAATGGTGATGTCCATGCCCCCAACGCTAGGTCCGGCTACGGGGAGCGCGCTTCTTGATTCCTGACCGGTCTGGTCACCTGTTTGGCCAGGCAGGGCGGGATGCCCGCCGCCGCCCGCGAGTGGTCGCGGCGGTAGACGCTCGGCGGCACGCCGACCAGCTCGGTGAACCTCGTGCTGAACGTGCCCAGCGAGGACGAGCCCACCGCGAAGCAGACCTCGGTGACGCTGAGGTCCCCGCGCCGCAGCAGCGTCATCGCCCGTTCGATCCGCCGGGTCATCAGGTACGAGTACGGCGACTCACCGTAGACGCGGCGGAACTCCCTGCTCAGGTGTCCGGCCGACATGTGCGCCCCGCGGGCCAGCGCCTCGACGTTGAGGGGCTGGGCGTACTCGCGGTCGATCCTGTCGCGGACACGGCGGATGGCGGCGATGTCGCGCAACCGCTGTTCCCGTGCGTCCCTGTCGGCCATGGACGCCATCATCCCACGCCGCGCCCGGGGCGGACCGGCCCTGCACAGGGCGGGGGCGCCGCACCCGGACGCGGCCCTCAGCGGCCCGCGTGCCGTCGGGAGCCGGACCGGCGGCAGTCGGGGTAGGGCACGAGACGGAGGGTCGTGGCTGCCGCCTCGGGGCTGGTGATGGCCCTGAGGCGGCTGGTGGCGTAGTGACCGTACTTGGCGCGGTAGGCGGCGTCGATCCGGTCGTTGAGGCCGGGGTCGGCGTCGACGAAGACCACGTTCCTGGCGACCCGGCCGACCCGGACGCGTCCCCTGGGGCGCACCCGGGTGCTCCGGTACCAGTCGGAGACGCGCCCGCTCAGCGAGCGGACGTAGAGGTCGTCGCCGTCACGCACGACCCAGACGCGCCCGCGGCTGTCCGGCCGTCCGTCGACGCGCAGGGGCGCGAGCCGCAGCTCCTCCGCGTCCGTGATCCTGGCGAGCTCCTCACTCGTCCACGTCGTCATCGTGCTGCTTTCCCCTCCTCGGGTCGGGTGTGGTGGGTCCGCCGTGCCCCGCACGGCCGCGGTCTCGGCGGTCGGGTCCGGTCGCGGCGGACCCGCACGCGGACACCTCGGGGGCGAAGGCGAACGGGCCCCCGCGGGGGGGGCGAGGTCGTCCGTCTGTTCCCCGGTCCGGGAGCGGGGGCCGCGGGCTCCCCCGGCGGCTCCGGACACGTTAGGTGTCCGAACGCGGGGAGGAGGCGGCCGGGTCGCCGTCGGCCGCCGGGGCCCCGTCCCGCTCGCGTTCGGAGGTGACGGCCCAGCTCGCCAGCAGGTCCAGTCCCTCCGCGGAGGGCGAGCCAGGCTCGGCGCTGTAGGCGAAGAGCGACAGGCCGGGGTCCGCGGTCAGTTCCATGGCCTCGAAGCCCAGCTCCAGCCTGCCCACGACGGGATGGTGCATGGTCTTGGTGCCCGTGCGGTGCTGGTGGACGTTGTGCGCCGCCCACCGGGTCCGGAAGTCCTCGCTGCGCGTGGACAGCTCTCCCACCAGGTTCGACAGGGCACGGTCGTAGGGGTCGCGTCCGACAGCGGTGCGCAGGACGGCGACGGTGTCGTTGGCCGCCCGCTCCCAGTCGGGGTAGAAGTCCCGCGCGCGGGGGTCCAGGAAGGCGAACCGCGCGTAGTTGGCGGGCCGCCCGGACATGTCCAGGACCTGCGCGTACAGGGCGCGGCCGAGCCGGTTCGCGGCCAGGATGTCGAGCCGCCCGTTCTGCACCACCGCCGGTGCGCCGGTCATCGCGTCGAGGATCCGCTGCACGCCGGGCCGCACGCGCTGGCGCGCCGACCGGCGTCGGGGCCTGCCCGGCGCCTCCCCCGCCGTGCGCGCCAGGTCGAACAGGTGGGCGCGCTCGGCGTCGTCGAGCCGGAGCGCCTGGGCCAGGGCGTGCAGGACGCTCTCGGAGACGCCCTTGAGGTTGCCCCGCTCGATGCGGGTGTAGTAGTCCACGCTCACCCCGGCGAGCATGGCGAGTTCCTCGCGGCGCAGGCCCGGCACCCGCCGGTTGCCGCCGAAGGCGACGAGTCCCGCCTGCTCGGGGGTGATCCTCCCCCGTCTGGTGGAGAGGAAGTCCCGGATCTGGTTGCGGTGGTCCATGTCCTCCAGGCTAGGAAGCCGAACACGCTCGTGGGAGGTCCTGTCGTTACCCCGAACAGGAGGAACTCCCTCGGCCGCCGGACGGGGTCCGCCGGTGGCGGTCCGGGCGGAGGCGTTCGACGCCGCGGGCCGCTCCGGGGGGATCCGCCGGGCGGCGG
>NZ_QPFC01000859.1:0-1070 GCF_003427465.1 Nocardiopsis sp. TNDT3
GCACCAGGGGCGCGATTGGCGAAGGCCGCCGCGCGCGTCCCGTCGTGGCCCCGGGTGACCTGCGGTTCCCCGAGGGGTGCCCCGTACCGTCAGTTCCGGCAGTCCTTTCCCCCAGCGCGGCGGCCTTCGCCAATCGCGCCCCTGGTGCGCGTGATGACACCCCCGCTGGTGGGTATACGCATCTCCAACCGAGCCGTGCCCCCCACCGAACAGGGGCACCAGGGGAAGGGGGCTAGCGCGCGACACCCCTCCCGCCCCCCTGCCGGCGGAAGGGACGCAGAGCCAGCCTGGCCGTCGTCTTCCGGCGGCCACGCGATGAAGGGGGTCCTATGGACATCATCGTCAAGGGTCGACGCACCGGTGTGAGTGAGAAGTTCCGTCAGCACGTCGACAACAAGCTCGACAGGCTCTCCAAGTGGGAGAAGAAGGGCATGACCGTCGACGTGGAGGTGTCCAAAGAGCGCAACCCCAAGCTCGCCGACGTCTGCGAGCGGGTTGAGCTGACCATCCGGACCAACGGTCCGGTCATTCGCAGCGAGGCCGCCGCCTCGGACCGGTACGGCGCCCTCGACCTCGCCCTCGACAAGATCGAGGCCCGCCTGCGCAAGTCCGCGGACCGGCGCAAGGTCCACCGGGGCAACCACGCCCCCGTCTCCGTCGCGTCGGCCACCGCCGGCCTCCCCGGAGACCTGCCCTCGTCCGCCACCGCCACCGCGACGCAGGCTCCCCCCGCCCAGCGGCGCGGCGGCGAGGAGGACGTCAACGGCACCGAGGTGGACGGAAGGTTCTCCGACGAGTTCGTCGAACTCGACACCCAGGGAGAGGTTCCCGTCGTCGTCCGGGAGAAGTTCCACAGGGCCAAGCCCATGAGCATCGACCAGGCGCTCATGGAGATGGAACTCGTGGGCCACGACTTCTACCTCTTCCATGACGAGGTCAAGGACGCCCCGAGCGTCGTCTACCGGCGCAAGGGCTTCAACTACGGCGTCCTCCGGCTGGTCGACTAGACGTTCGCCACCGCCCTCGACGGATCCCCCCGCACACGAAGCCGCGGCGGGTCCGCTCGGACC
>NZ_QPFC01000860.1:0-1288 GCF_003427465.1 Nocardiopsis sp. TNDT3
CCGGGGAGGGCGGGGGAAAGCGCGGACGTCCTCGGAGGCGGATTTCCCTTCGTCGCCGCGTCCTTCGATCCGCCGTGGCAGAACCGCATCCCTTTCGGGACCAAAGCCCTGTCTGGAGACGGACAGCCGAGCCAGGCCAACCCGAAGGCCCCCGCCGCCGTCACACCATCAAGAGCTTGCCGCGATAGTATTGAAACTAAGATACACAGTTATCTTGTGAATATAGTTAACAATAAAATCTCGGTCGTGGATGGTCTTCGCCGTGCGGGCCTCCCCGTTCACGGCGCTACGTCCCACGGCGTGGCCGAGTCCGGGCGCCCGGCCAAGGAGGACGCACACCCTGGACGTGCCGGGCGCAGTTCTGCGCTACGACGTTCGGAGCGGCTCGTCAGCCGGATCGCCCGTCCTGTTGCTGATCGGCTCTCCGATGGACGCCAGCGGGTTCACCACCCTGGCCCGGCACTTCACCGACCGCACGGTCGTGACCTACGATCCCCGCGGGTTCGGGCGCAGCGAGCGCGCCGACGGCGGGGCCGGGGACACACCCGAGGAGCACGCGGACGACCTGCACCGGCTGGTCTCGGCCCTCGGCGCCGGGCCGGTGGACCTCTTCGCCAGCAGCGGCGGCGCCGTCAACGCCCTGGCCCTGGTGGCCCGGCATCCGGGGCAGGTACGCACTCTCGTGGCGCACGAACCGCCCGCCGTCCAGATGCTGCCGGACCGGGAACGGGCGCTGGCCGCGAGCGTGGACGTCCGCCGAACGTACGAACGCGACGGCCTGGGCCCCGCGATGGCGAAGTTCCTCACGCTCGTCAACCACGAGGAGCCGCTTCCGGCCGACTTCGCCGACCGGCCCGCTCCGAACCCCGCCGATTTCGGACTGCCCGCCGAGGACGACGGTTCCCGCGACGACCCGATGCTCGGGCAGCTCATCCCGTGCACCCACTTCCAGCACGACGTCGACCGGCTGCGCGCGGCGTCGACGCGCATCGTCGTCGGCGCCGGGGCCGAAAGCGGGGGTGAGCTGTGCAACCGGGCGGCCGAGGCCGTGGCCGAGCGGCTCGGAACGGCGGTCGTGACCTTCCCCAGCCACCACGCCGGTTTCCTCGGCGGCGAGTTCGGCATGGAGGGCGACCCCGACGCCTTCGCCGCCGTCCTGCGCCGTGTCCTGACGGAGGGCGCCTGAGGCCCGGCGCCGGATCCGGTCCGGCGCGGTGGCGGCGTCGGGCCGTGCGGCACGGGTGAGGAAGCCCTGCGGCGCGGGCGAACCCGACGCCCGCGCCGCGCG
>NZ_QPFC01000861.1:0-5219 GCF_003427465.1 Nocardiopsis sp. TNDT3
GACGGGCGACCCGTCCGCGCCCGCGCGGCCCGCCTCAGCCCTCGGCCCGTTCCACGACGGCCGCCCACTCGTCCAGCAGACGGTGTGCGGTGTCGGAGTTGGGACCTTCGGCCCAAAGATGGGTGACGGCCTCCGCGGTGTCGGGGAGGACCAGGGCCCAGCTCCCGTCCGGCTCGATCACCCGGACGCCGTCGGTGGTGTCGAGTTCGCGGCCGCCAGCCGCCTCCACGACGGCGCGCATCACGCTCCCCTTGACCGCCCACGGGGTGGGCACCGAACGGCGCAGCAGGTGCGCCTGGGGGATCGTGCGGTCGATCTGGCTCAGCGATCGGCGGGTCCTGGCCACCAGCGCCAGCAGCCGCACGAAGGCGGCGATGGCGTCGGTGGTGGGGCTGAACCGCGGCACGATGAACCCGCCGCGGCCGTCGCCCGCGAAGATGACGTCGTCCTGGGCCTGGACCGCCTTGGTCAGCTCGTCGGTGGCCGTGGCCGTCCAGTGGACCTTGACCCCGTGCGAGGCGGCCACGGTCTCGGCGACGCGGGTGGTGGTGACGGGCAGGGCCACCGTCCCGGTCCCGTACTCGGCGCAGACCAGCTCCAGGACGACCAGCAGGGCCCGGTCGCTGTGCACCAGGGCTCCGTTCTCGTCCACGATGGACAGCCGTTCGGCCACGGGGTCGAAGCGCACGCCGAAGTCGGCTCCCGATCCCGAGACCAGCTCGCCCAGCCGCCCCAGGTCGCGGTTCTGCTTGGCGACGGTGTCGGTGGGCGAGGACTCGTCCAGCCGGTTGTTGACGGTGAGCACGTCCACGCCGATCCGGCCCAGCAGGGAGGGCAGGATGAGCGAGCCGCTGCCCCCGGCGCAGTCCACCACGACCTTGAGTTCGGCCTCGGCGACGCCGGAGGTGTCCACCTTGCGCAGCAGCTCGTGGGAGTAGCTCTCCACGTTGCGCGACGGGAAGGTCAGCTCGCCGATCTCGCCGGGGAAGGCCCGGCGGTACTCGGCGCGGGAGAAGACCCGGTCGAGCTTGCGCTGGGCGCCGGGCGACAGGTCGGCGCCGTCGCCGTCCAGGAAAAGGATGTCGACCGACTCGGGGTCCCCCGGGGTGGTGCGCACCGTGATGCCGCCGCTGACGCCGCTCTGGGAGGTGTGGAAGCGGGCCACGGGCAGCGGCACCACCTCCAGGTCGCGCACCTCGATGGCGGCCGCGGTGAGCGCGCTGATGATCGCGCGCTTGAGCGTACGGGCGGCGCGCGAGACGTCACGCGAGGTGGTGACGATCGCGCCCTTCTTCAGGGTGGTGGCGTAGGCGTTGGCCAGGCGCACCGCCAGTTCCGGGGTGATCTCGACGTTGATCAGGCCGGACACGCCCCGGGGGCCGAACAGCGAGCGCTGCCCGCGCGACTCCCAGATGACGTTGGTGCTGACCACCGCACCGGCCTCGATGGTCTTGAACGGGTAGACCTTGACGTCGTTGTGCAGGTAGGCCTCGGACTCGACGACGCAGTCCTCGCCCACGACCGCGCCCTCCTCGATCCGGGCGGCCGCCATGACGTCGGTGTTCTTGCCGATGACGGCGCCGCGCAGGTTGGCGCCGCGGCCGATGAACACGTTGTCGTGCAGGACCGTGCGGTGGGCGAAGGCCTCCGAGCGCACGACGGTGTTGCTGCCGACCACGGTGAACTCGCGCAGCTCGGCGCCCGCCTCGACCTTGGCGTAGTCGCCGATGTAGAGCGGGCCCTTGAGGACGGCCTCGGGGTGGACCTCGGCGCCCTCGCCGACCCACACCCCCGGGGAGACCTCGAAGCCGTCGATGTCCACGTCCACCTTGCCCGAGAGCACGTCGGCCTGGGCGCTGAGGTAGCTCTCGTGGGTGCCCACGTCCTCCCAGTAGCCGTCGGCGATGTAGCCGTAGAGGGGCTCGCCCTCCTCCAGCAGCTGGGGGAAGACGTCGCCGGACCAGTCGACGACCTCGCCCTCGGCGACGCGTTCGAGGACCTCCGGCTCCATGATGTAGATGCCGGTGTTGACGGTGTCGGAGAAGACCTGGCCCCAGGTGGGCTTCTCCAGGAAGCGCTGGACGCGCCCCTGCTCGTCGACGATGATGATGCCGAACTCCAGCGGGTTCTCCACCCGCTTGAGGCCGATGGTGACCTTGGCGCCGCTCTCGCGGTGGAAGCGGACCATGTCGGTCAGGTCGATGTCGGTGAGGGCGTCACCGGAGATGACGATGAAGGGCTCGCCGCGCAGGTGCTCCTCGGCGTTCTTGACGCTGCCCGCCGTGCCGAGCGGCACCTCCTCGGCGACGTAGCTGAGCTTCATGCCCAGCTCCTCGCCGTCGCCGAAGTAGTTGCGGATGAGGGTCGCCAGGAACTGCACGGTGACCACGGTCTCGGTGAAGCCGTGCTTGCGCAGCAGGCGCAGCACGTGCTCCATGATGGGTTTGTTGACCACCGGCAGAAGCGGTTTGGGCTGGTTGGCCGTCATGGGGCGCAGGCGGGTTCCCTCGCCGCCCGCCATCACGACGGCCTTCATCGGAGGCACGGTGGCCTCCGGGGTGGTGTCTGCGGCCTGGCTCATCGCCGGTACCTCCGTACCGCTGGGCCGCCGGTGCGCGCCGCGGGGGGATGGTGTTCGGAGCGCACGCCGTTGCGGGCGGCGGGACATGTTCTCATGCGGAGACGACACTCCCTCTCGATCCGACAGGACTCGTGGTGAGCCGGTCCGCGTGCGGATCAGGGGCCGGTCCGTCCCTGGTCCGGGCGGATCGGTCGGTCCGCGCCCTCGGCGGCCGCGCCGGGATCGCCGTCAGCGGTCGCCGGTGCGGCTGGACCGGGTCGGTCCTGGGCGTGACCGCGCACGGGGTCGCTGTCGCCCACGGCCCTGGGGCCGCCGGTGCGATCAGCGCCTTCGTCGCGGCGGGTCTGGGCCATCAGGCGCAGTCCCTGTACGGCGTAGAGCAGTCCGGCCCA
Organism: Nocardiopsis sp. TNDT3; assembly: GCF_003427465.1. NCBI lineage: Bacteria > Bacillati > Actinomycetota > Actinomycetes > Streptosporangiales > Nocardiopsidaceae > Nocardiopsis > Nocardiopsis sp. TNDT3. The sequence goes on from NZ_QPFC01000861.1 coordinate 2,974, forward strand.
CCAGTACAGAGCAGTTCCCCAGAGCGCGAAGGCCCAACCTATAATCCTCGCCACATCTGCGGCGATCGTGGCGTAACCAGCGAGGAACAGCAGCGGGAACGAGTACAGCAGGCACAGCGTGGCGGCCTTGCCCGCGAAGTTGACCGGCAGGGGTCCGTAGCCGAAGTGGCGCAGGAGCGGCAGGGCGCCCAGGATGAGGACGTCGCGCAGCACGAGGATGCCCATGAGCCACCAGGGCACGATGCCGCGGATGACCAGGCCGAGCAGGGCCGCGAAGATGTAGAGCCGGTCCGCGAGGGGGTCGAGCACGGTTCCCAGGCGCGAGGTCTGGTTCCAGGCGCGGGCGATCTTGCCGTCGAGCCAGTCGCTCAGGCCCGCCAGGGCCAGCACGAGCAGGGCCCACCAGTCGGCTTGGGGCACCAGCACGAGCCACAGGAACAGGGGCACGCCCAACAGCCGGAGCATGCTCAGTAGGTTGGGAACCGTCCAGACGCGGTCACTGACCGCCGGGCTGACCACATCGCCCCCCGCCGTGTGTCTGCCTTCTTGCGCGGATCGCCCCATGGCGCCAACGATAACGGGCGGGAGGGTCGTTTCCCGCCATCGTGGGTCCACCGGCCCTGGTCGGAGGACGGCCGCACCCCGATCGTACCGTGTACGCTTTGCGGCCTTCCCGGACGCGGCCCCTCACCACCGTCCAACGCGGGGCGGCCCGGCGGGGTTCCCGGTCCGCTGCTCCGGTCCCGGCCCCACCGGTCCACCCGGGTCGCGCGGTGGCGGGCTCACAGCTCCAGGATGCGCTCGGCCTCCCTGCGGCCCGAGAGCAGGGCGCCGTGCACGGTGGCCGTGTGCTCGGTCTCGGTCGCCTCTCCCCCGAAGAACAGCCGTTCGCCGACCGGCTCGCCCAACGCCACCCTGTCCTCGTCCCCCGACCCCACGGCGGTGAAGGAGAAGCTGCCCCGGGCGAACGGGTCGTCCATCCAGTGGGTGAGATGGTGGCCGACGGGTTCGGGCACCTTGCGGAACAGGCCGCGCAGCGAGTCCAGCGCGTGCCCGACCACGTCGGCCTCGTCCTTCGCCTCCAGGAACCGGGCCGCGTTGCCGCCGTTGCGGCAGACCAGGATCGGCGCCCCCATGACCCGCTGTCCCGCGTACCAGTGGAACCAGGTTCCCTCCTCGGTCCCCAGGTGCACCAGGACCTCGGCGTCGCCCCAGAAGACCTCCTCGAAGCGCAGGAACAGCTTCTCCAGGCGGCCGCTGCCCAGGCGTCGGACGGCTCCGGTCTTGTCCTCGGGCAGCGCCGGGTCGAAGTCGACCCCTCCTGCCTTGAGCACGCCCAGGGGCAGTGTCACCAGGACCCGGTCGGCGGTCAGGGTCTCCTCCCCCTCGGGCGTGTCCACGCGGACGCCCGCGCCGTCCCCGTCGTGGAAGACCGACCGCACCACGTGCTCCAGGCGCACGTCCAGCCCCCGGGCCAGGTGGTCGGTGACCTGGGCCATGCCGTCCGGGAAGACGACGTCGTCACCACTGAACTCGTGCAGGGCCGCCACCGCGGTGAAGGCGACCTCGTCGGCGTCGGCGCCGTGGTCGCCCTCCACGAGGCGGTGCACGATCTCGTTGGCGTCGCGGGCCCTGGCCCGCACCAGGTTGGCGTCGTAGAGGGCCTGCTTGATGCCCTCCTCCATCGACTCCTGCGGTGTGGCCCCGACGTTGTCCCAGTACATGTGCTCGTGCAGGAGGTTGACGTCCTCCATGTTGCGGCGGTGGCGGTCGAAGAGCAGCCTGCGGCCCTTGGGGTCGTAGGCGGTCTCGGTGGAGCGGTTGAACACGGTCGTGCGGACGCCGATCTCGCGGACCAGGCGCGCGAAGGGGTTGTTCTCCTCGCCGCGTATCCAGGAGGCGCCCACGTCCAGGGTGGCCGACGTGCCGTCCCACTCGCGCAGGGAGTGGACGCGCCCGCCCAGGCGGTCGCGGGCCTCCACGACGGTGACGCGCTCACCCTCCTCGGCGAGCCGGTCGGCGGCGGCCAGCCCGGCGACGCCCGCGCCCACCACGATGGTGTGCCCGCGCCCGGGTCCGGCCTCGCGCCCGCGCGGCGGGGACACCGTCTCCTGCTCCCTCTCCTCGCCCCCGTCCTCGGTGGTCTCCTCGCTGACGTCCCCCGGCTCAGTCATGTACCTCCCCCTCCGTGTGGGCGCGCGACAGCGGTGCGCACGCGTCGTCCCCGGACCGCGTGTCCGGGGACG
>NZ_QPFC01000862.1:0-4481 GCF_003427465.1 Nocardiopsis sp. TNDT3
GCGCTGGCCCTGGCCGACCTGGGCGGCGGTCCCCCGCCCGAGGGCGCCACCGCCGACCAGCGGGTGGCCCTGGCGGCCCGCCCCGGGTGCGCGGTCCGGGTGAACCTGAGGAGTCTGCGCACCACCGTGCTGCCGTTCGACCTCGCCGAGGCCGGGCTGAGGCTCGTGGTGGTGGACACCGGCGCCCTGCCCCGGCGCGACCTGCGCGCGGCCCGCTCCGCCGAGCTGGAGCGCGCGCAGCGCACGCTCGGGCCGCTGCGCGCCGTCCAGGACCTGTCCGGGGCGCTGGCGAGCCTGCCGGACCCCGTGCTGCGCCGCCGGGTCGAGTACGCGGTGACCGAGGTGCACCGGCTCAACGCGGCCGTGGGGCTGCTGCGCGCCGGGCGCTTCGGGGAGGTCGGACCGATCCTGTCCGCGTCCCACCTGTCCCTGCGCGGCTTCGGGCTGCCCACTCCGGAGGTGGAGCTGGCCGCGGAGACCGCCGCGCGGGCCGGGGCGCGCGGGGTGCGGATGTCCGGTTGGGCGGGGACCGTGCTGGCCCTGGCCGCCGAGGAGCGCGTGGAGGGGATCGGCGAGGCGCTGGCCCGGGAGTTCCGCGCCGACGGCCGGGTCCCCCCGCGCGTGCGCGCCGCGGTGCCCTCCGCGGGCGCCCACCGGCTGCGCTGAGCCGGTCGGGGCGACGGGCGCGGGGCCCGAGCACCGTGCGGAGGCGGTCGCGCGGCGGGCGCCTTCCGGATCCGAGAGGCCGAACCGTGACATTGTGCCGAACCCCGCTACCCTTTTCGCGATCACACAGGGTGGAAGTAAGCGACGAGGCGATCCACGGCGCTGAGCAGATGGGCGATGCGATGGCTGACCGACGGAACCGGGACGACCCCGGCCGCACCGGCGAGCACGACAGGCAGGGCGTGTTCCGGCGCGGCGGGACCCCGGGCAGGCCGGACGAGTTCGAGAAGCTCTACCGCCCGCGCGAGTCCGAGCAGAGGGTGGTCGGCGAGACGCGTCGGCTCCCGCCCGCCGAGGACGTGCCCCCGGTGCGGCCGAGGCGGTCCCAGAGGCCTCAGCAGTCCCAGAGGTCCCGGCGCACCCACAGCGCCGGGCGCGTCTACGACGGCCGCGGCATCGAGCGCAGGCGCAAGGAGCGCAAGCGCCGGCTGGCCACCACCGTCACGGTGACCGTGCTGGTGCTGGTGCTGGTCCTGCCCCTGGTCTTCGTCGGCGGGTTCTACGTGTACGCGAACTCGCGGCTGGAGCGGGTGGAGGCCCTGCTGGACTACGAGGGCCGCCCGGACGGGCAGCCCGGCACGACCTACATGATCGTGGGCTCCGACAGCCGCCAGGGCCTGTCCGAGGAGCAGATGGACGAGATGGCCACCGGCTACGCCGAGGGCCGCCGGACCGACACCATCATGGTGCTGTACATCCCCGACGAGGGCGAGCCCACCATCGTCAGCGTCCCCCGAGACTCCTACGTCCCCCTCGCCGTCCCCGGTTACGCCGACAACAAGATCAACACCGCCTTCGCCGACGCCGTGTGCGGCACGAACGACGCGGGCGAGGAGGTCTGCGGCGGCCCCGCCCCCCTCGTGGAGACCTTCGAGCGCGCCTCGGGCGTGCACATCGACCACTACGTGGAGATCGGCATGGGCGGCTTCGTCGACATCGTGGACGCGGTGGGCGGCGTGGAGCTGTGCCCGGAGGAGGCCATGGCCGACCCCAAGGCCGGGCTGGACATCGAGGCGGGCTGCCAGATGATGGACGGCGGCACCGCCCTGGGCTACGTGCGCACCCGGGCCACGCCGCGCGCCGACCTGGACCGCATCGCCCGCCAGCGCGAGTTCTTCTCGGCACTGGTCCAGACGGCCAGCGCGCCCTCCACGCTGTTCAACCCCTTCGAGTCCATCCCGCTGGTGCTCGCGGGCACCGACACCTTCATGGTGGACGAGGGCGACGACCTGCGGCACCTGGCCAGCATGCTCCTGGCGATGCGCGGCGGTACGCAGACCACCGCGATCCCCGTGGGCCAGACCCCCACGCTGGACGGGGTCGGCTCGGTGGTGGTCTGGGACGAGGTGCGCTCCGAGGAGATGTTCGCCGCCATGCGGGCCGGGGAGCCGATCCCCGAGAGCGCCTTCCAGGAGTAGGCCGGACGTCGGACCGCAGCGGCCCGGGGGAAGCGGGCGGTCCGGGGAAAGGCGAAGGGCCCGTCGCCGAGGCGACGGGCCCTTCTTCGTGACGTTCCGTACTGTGCGCGCCTACCCCCCAGCGGGCGCACGGCCGGCACGTCGGTCATGGTGGCAGAGGAGCCGAAACCCGCTCTGGCCTGCCGGTTCTCACCGGCACGTCTCCACAATAGGTCAAAGCTCGCTTAAGGTGCGAATCCTGTGCACGTGGCCTATGTCGCACCCTCGGGCCTCTGCGGTGGTCCGGCGTTGCCATCCTCCCACCACGGGCCCGCGTATGTACGCCGAACACGGGAAACACGCCGGGAAACTTTGGCCGACCGAGGCCCCAGAACCCCGCGAACACCGCGTTTGCGACACCCGGACCCCCTCGGGGGCGGGCCCCTCCCCGCCCCGGACACGACGGCGCCCGGCCGCCCCTCGGGGGCGGCCGGGCGTGAGCGAGGTCTCACCCGGACGGCCCCGATCGGGACCGTCCGGGTCCGGGCCCGCCGCGTACACCGCCGAACGGACGGTGCGCGGGGGCTCAGGCCAGGCGCTTGGCGAGGTTCTCGTCCAGGGCGGCGAGGAACTGCTCCGTGGTCAGGAACTCCTGGTCGCCGCCGACGAGCAGCGCGAGGTCCTTGGTCATCTGGCCGCCCTCGACGGTCTTGATGACGACGTCCTCCAGGGTGTTGGCGAACTCGACGACCTTGGGGGTGTTGTCGAGCTTGCCCCGGTGCTCCAGGCCGCGGGTCCACGCGAAGATGGAGGCGATCGGGTTGGTGGAGGTGGGCTTGCCCTGCTGGTGCTGGCGGTAGTGGCGGGTCACCGTGCCGTGGGCGGCCTCGGCCTCGACCGTGCGGCCGTCCGCGGTGCGCAGGACGGAGGTCATCAGGCCGAGGGAGCCGAAGCCCTGGGCGACGGTGTCGGACTGCACGTCACCGTCGTAGTTCTTGCAGGCCCAGACGTAGCCGCCCTCCCACTTGAGCGCCGCGGCGACCATGTCGTCGATGAGGCGGTGCTCGTAGGTCAGGCCCGCGGAGTCGAAGCGGTCCTTGAACTCGGTCTCGAAGATCTCCTGGAACACGTCCTTGAACATGCCGTCGTAGGCCTTGAGGATCGTGTTCTTGGTGGACATGTAGACCGGGTAGTTGCGGTCCAGGCCGTAGTTCAGGCTCGCGCGCGCGAAGTCCTCGATGGACTTGCGGAAGTTGTACATGCCCATCGCGACGCCGCCCGCCTCGGGGAAGTTCGCGATGTCGAACTCGACCGGCTCGCTGCCGTCGGCCGGGGTGTAGGTCATGGTGACCGTGCCGGGGCCGGGCACCTTGAAGTCGGTGGCCTTGTACTGGTCGCCGTGCGCGTGGCGGCCGATGATGATCGGCTTGGTCCAGCCAGGGACCAGGCGGGGGACGTTCTCGCAGATGATGGGCTCGCGGAAGACGACGCCGCCGAGGATGTTGCGGATGGTGCCGTTGGGCGACCGCCACATCTTCTTGAGGCCGAACTCCTCGACCCGGGCCTCGTCCGGGGTGATGGTGGCGCACTTGACGCCGACGCCGTGCTCCTTGATGGCGTTGGCCGCGTCGACGGTGATCTGGTCGTCGGTGCGGTCGCGCTCCTCGATGCCCAGGTCGTAGTACTTCAGGTCGACGTCGAGGTAGGGGAGGATCAGACGGTCCTTGATGAAGGACCAGATGATCCGGGTCATCTCGTCGCCGTCGAGCTCGACTACGGGGTTCTCGACCTTGATCTTGGCCATGGCTGTGTGGCTGTCCCTTCAGTCTTCGCTGCCGCCTCGTGCGCCGCGGACCCGTGTCCGGCTCGTGGCCGGGGGCCGGTCCGCGCACCCGGCGGTCCACCGGTCCCGCCCGGGGTCCGTGCTCCCCGGCGAGGCGGTGGCTTCTCGGTGTCGCGGTATCTCGACGTCAAGCTTATTCGACGCCTAAGCGGACAGTTGCGGCGCCACCCATGCCAGCACGATCAGCAGGACCGCGAGGGTGGTCAGGGTGAGCAGGTCGATCCACCGGCGGCGCACGGCGAGCATCCCGACCCAGTCCCGGGGCAGGAGCACCCGGAAGGTCGCCGCCAGCAGCAGCGCGCCCGCGATGATCGCCGGTCCGCGCTTGAAGTAGGCCGCGGCCACGACCACGATCCCCGCCGCGAGCGCCGACATGACCAGGAAGTAGGGCACCTGCGAGAGCCAGTACGGCGTCTCGGGCCCCTCCTCCCCGGCGGTCCGCCCGCGCGCGACCTCCCCGGAGTCCGCCCCGGAGTCCCGGGCGGAGCCGCCGCCGGGCTCCGGCACCTCGGGGC
>NZ_QPFC01000863.1:0-4333 GCF_003427465.1 Nocardiopsis sp. TNDT3
CCGCCCCCTCCCCGCCCTCCTCGACGGGGGCGAAACAGGCGAAGGCCACCACCCCCGCGCCGTCCTCGGCGAGCAGCAGCTCCGCTCCCGGCCGGGCGGCTCCGGCGATCCAGTCCGACCACCGGGCGCCCCGCTCCGCGGCGTCCATGGCGTCGAGGTAGTCCTGCGGGACGATTCCCGGGTAGGCGGCCCGCCAGGAGCGGACCTCCACGTCGGCGACGGCAGGACCGTCCTCGGGCACGGCGGTACGTATCAGCATGGGACGTATCCTCGCGCTTCCACCGGCCCGCGCCCAACCGGTTTTCCGGCCAGCACACGGGACCCGTTCAGCGCACGCGATCCGCTGAACCCGCCGGACCAGCGCGCTCCGCCCGTCCCGCCCGGTCCGCCCGTCCCGCGAGAACCACGGGCTCCGCTCAGCCCGACCAGCCCACGCGCTCCGTCGGACCCGCCCACCTCACGGGCGGGAGTCGCGCACCTCACTCCGCGAACGCGAAACCGCCGTAGTCCTCGGCCAGGGCCGCCAGGTGGGGTTCGTCGAACACCGCCGGACCGCCGTGCGGCCCGGTGTGCACCTCGATCACCCAGTCCACGTCCTCGGCGTCGTCCTCGCCCGCGAGCATGTCGCGGTGCACCAGGCACGGTTCGTACCCCTGCTCCAGGAGCTGGTCGGCCAACTCCTCGGCGTCCTCGCGGTCCGCCATCGTCACCAGCACGGCGCCCCGGACGTCCTCAGCCACGGCGGCCCTCCCCCGAACGAGCGGCGGGGCCCTCCCCGCTGCGTTATCCTGACCTCAGGTGTCGATGGGGACGAGTAGCGCTGGCCCCGACCGGACGCGCAACAGCCTAGAACGGCTGGACCGTCCAAGCGACCCGGGGGCGGTGCGAGCCCGGGGGCACGACCAGCGCGAAGATCACCCCGGAGCCGCCGGAGGAACGGACGCGCCGCGTCCCAGTAGAACCGGCACAGCGCAACGAAGAGGGATCCGCCGCCCGCCGCCCAGCGGCACGGCCGCGGTCCAAGGAGGGTGGTACCGCGGGGCCGCACGCCTCGTCCCTCCGTCAGGAACACACCTGATGGAAAGGTACGACGGTGGCCAACGACCCCCGGCCCGAATCCCGCGCGCTGCCCCAGCTGCCCGCGCAGATCGACCTGCCCGCCATGGAGCGCGAGATCCTCGGCCGCTGGTCGAAGGAGAACGTCTTCCAGCGCTCGCTCGACCAGACCCGCGGCGGCCCCAACTGGGTCTTCTACGAGGGCCCGCCCACCGCGAACGGCCAGCCCGGCGTGCACCACGTCGAGGCCCGCGCCTTCAAGGACGTCTTCCCGCGCTTTCGCACCATGCGCGGCTACCACGTGGACCGCAAGGCGGGCTGGGACTGCCACGGCCTGCCCGTCGAGGTCGCCGTGGAGAAGGAGCTGGGCCTGTCCGGCAAGAAGGACATCGAGTCCTTCGGCATCGCCGAGTTCAACGACCGCTGCCGCGAGTCCGTCCTGCGCAACGTGGACGCCTTCACCTCCATGACCGAGCGCATGGGCTACTGGGTGAACATGGACGACGCCTACCGCACCATGGACCCCCAGTACGTGGAGTCGGTCTGGTGGGCGCTCAAGCAGATCTGGGACAAGGGGCTGCTGGTCCGCGACTACCGGATCAGCCCCTACTGCCCGCGCTGCGGCACCACGCTGTCCGACCACGAGCTCGCCCAGGGGTACGAGACCGTCACCGACCCGTCGGTGTACGTGCGCTTCCCGGTGACCTCGGGCCCGCTGGCCGCCGCCGAGCACCCCACCTCGCTGCTGGTGTGGACGACCACCCCCTGGACGCTGGTCTCCAACACCGCCGTGGCCGTGCACCCGGACGTGGAGTACGTGGTGGCCACCGACGGCCAGGAGCGCCTGGTCGTGGCGCGTCCGCTGTTCGAGAAGGTCCTCGGCGAGGGCTGGGAGCTCACCGGCGAGAGCTTCGAGGGCGACGAGATGGAGCGCTGGACCTACGAGCGCCCCTTCGACCTGGTGCCCTTCGACGAGCCCGCCCACTACGTCGTGCTCGCCGACTACGTCACGGTCGAGGACGGCACCGGCCTGGTGCACCAGTCGCCCGCCTTCGGCGCCGACGACATGGTCGTGTGCCGCGCCTACGGGCTGCCCGTGGTCAACCCGGTCCGCCCCGACGGCACCTTCGAGGCCGACCTGCCGCTGGTGGGCGGGGTGTTCTTCAAGGAGGCCGACAAGACGCTGGTGCGCGACCTGCGCGACCGCGGCCTGCTCTTCCGCCACGTCAGCTACGAGCACTCCTACCCGCACTGCTGGCGCTGCCACACGGCGCTGCTGTACTACGCAGTGCCGTCCTGGTACATCCGCACCACCGCGGTCAAGGACGAGCTCATCACGCAGAACCAGGCCACCCACTGGGTGCCCGAGAACGTCAAGGAGGGCCGTTTCGGCGAGTGGCTGCGCGGCAACGTCGACTGGGCACTCTCGCGCAACCGCTACTGGGGCACCCCGCTGCCGATCTGGGAGTTCCCCGACGGGCGCCAGATCTGCGTGGGCTCCCTGGAGGAGCTGGGCCGCCTCAGCGGGCGGGACCTGTCCTCCCTGGATCCGCACCGCCCCTACGTCGACGACATCGTCATCCCCGACCCGGACGCCGACCCCTCCCTGCCCGAGGAGGAGCGGGTGGCCCGCCGCGTCCCCGAGGTCATCGACGCCTGGTTCGACTCCGGGTCCATGCCCTTCGCCCAGTGGGGCGCCCCGCACCAGAACGAGGAGACCTTCCGGGAGAACTTCCCGGCGCAGTACATCTCCGAGGCCATCGACCAGACCCGCGGCTGGTTCTACTCGCTGCTGGCGGTGAGCACCCTGGTGTTCGGCCGCAACTCGTTCGAGAACGTGGTCGTGCTCGGCCACATCCTCGCCGAGGACGGACGCAAGATGAGCAAGCACCTGGGCAACGTCATGGAGCCCATCGCGGTGATGGACCGGCACGGCGCGGACGCCCTGCGCTGGTTCATGCTGGCCAGCGGCTCGCCGTGGACCGCCCGCCGGGTGGGCCACGCCGCCCTGGAGGAGATCGTCCGCAAGGTGCTGCTGACCTACCACAGCACCGTGTCGTTCTTCACCCTGTACGCGAACGCCGGTGAGGGCTGGGACCACTCGCTGCTGGACTCGGCGCCCGCGCCGCAGGACCGGCCGCTGCTGGACCGGTGGCTGCTCTCGGAGCTCAACGAGGTCGTCCGCGACGTCACCGAGGCGATGGACACCTTCGACACCACGGCCGCCGGGCGCCGCCTGACCGCGTTCGTGGACGACGTGTCCAACTGGTACGTGCGCCGTTCCCGCCGCCGGTTCTGGGGCGGGGCCGCCACCCCCGAGGGCGCCGCGGCGTTCGCGACGCTCTTCGAGGCCCTGGAGACCGTCACCCTGCTGATGGCGCCGATCGTGCCGTTCCTGACCGACCACGTGTGGTCGGCGCTGCGCCGCCCGGGCGCCCCGGACTCGGTGCACCTGGCCTCCTGGCCCGAGGTGCGCGAGGACCTGATCGACCCCGAGCTGTCCCGGAACATGGCGCTGACCCGCCGTCTGGTGGAGCTGGGCCGCTCCGCCCGGGTGGACTCGGCCGTGCGCACCCGCCAGCCGCTGGCCCGCGCCCTGGTGGGCGCCCCGGGCTTCGCGGACCTGCCCGAGCAGCTGCGCGGCCAGATCGCGGACGAGCTGAACGTGGCCTCGCTGGACTCGCTGTCCTCGGTGGGCGGCGACCTGGTGGACTTCACCGTGAAGCCGAACTTCCGTGCGCTGGGCAAGCGGTTCGCCAAGCGCACCCCGCTGGTGGCCAAGGCCGTCCAGGCCGCAGACCCGGCCGAACTGGTGCGGCAGGTGCGCGCCACCGGCTGGGCGCGGGTGCACGTCGAGGACGAGCCGGTGGAGGTGAGCGCCGACGAGCTGCTGGTGACCGAGCAGCCCCGCGAGGGCTGGGCGGTGGCCTCGGAGTCGGGTGAGACCGTCGCCCTGGACCTGGAGCTCACGCCGGAGCTGCGCCGCGCGGGTCTCGCCCGCGAGATGGTCCGGATGCTCCAGGAAGCCCGCAAGCGGAGCGGGCTGGAGGTGTCGGACCGCATCGAGGTGTGGTGGACGGTCACGGACGAGGCGACCGAGCTGGCGCTCGCCGAGCACGGCCAGGCGATCGCCGCCGAGGTGCTCGCCGACTCGTTCGTCGCCGGTGAGCCGGGCCGGGAGCTGCACACCGCCTCCTCGGAGGAGTTCGGTGTGACCTTCGGGTTCCGCAAGGCCTGACCGGAGGCCGCAGCCGAGCCCGACCACGGGGACACCGGG
>NZ_QPFC01000864.1:0-1409 GCF_003427465.1 Nocardiopsis sp. TNDT3
CCCGCGCGCCACGCTCCTGGCCGCCGCGGGGAAGAGCACGGCGATCCGCGCGGGCCGCTCGCGCACCTGCCCGACCTGGGCGGCCAGGGCCCCGCGCGCCGCGTCCGTGTCCAGGAAGGCGTACTCCCCGCTCACACCCCCGCCCTCCGCGCGCGGGAGTCGGCCAGCGCCCGCGTGAGCGCGCGGATCGACCGCTCGGCCACCAGGGGAGCGGCGTGCCCGTGGCGGGGCAGCTCCACCGACGCCAGACCCCGGTAGCCGACATCCTCCAGAGCGCCCAGGACCCCGGGCAGGTCGATCTCGCCGTCGCCGAACTCCAGGTGCTCGTGCACGCCCGGCCGCATGTCGTCCAGCTGGACGTTGGCGATCAGGGCCCCGGCCCGCCGGACCGCGCCCTCGGGGCCGTCCGGCTCGTTGCACACGCCGTGCCCGACGTCCACCGTCACCCGCAGGCGCGGCGGGTCGCCCAGCCGCTCACGCAGCTCCAGCGCGTCGGCCACCCGTTCTACGAACATGCCGGGCTCGGGCTCGAACGCGCAGTCCACGCCGAGGTCGTCGGCGGTGGCCAGGACCCGCTCCACGCCCGAGGTCAGCCGCGACCAGCCCCGCTCCCGGCTCACCCCCGCCGGGAGGATGCCCGACCAGAAGGAGACGGCCTCGGCCCCCAGGTCGTCGGCGACGCGCACCGCGCGGCGCAGCAGGTCCACCCGCAGCTCGGCGCCCTCGTCGGAGACCAGGGTGGGCTCGTGCTTGCGGCGCGGGTCCATCAGGTAGCGGGCACCGGTCTCCACGACCACCGCCAGCCCCAGTTCGGACAGCCGCCGACCGATGCGCGCGGTGCGCGCGAAGGCGTCCGGCGTGAAGGGGTCCAGGTGCGGGTGGTCCAGCGTCAGCCCCACCCCCTCGTAGCCGAGGTCGGCGATCAGGGCCAGCGCGTCGTCCAGCCGGTGGTCCCAGAAGCCGTTGGTGCCGTATCCGAACCTCATGTGAACGACACCGCCTTGGACGCCCTCGCCGCCACGGGCACGCCGACGGCGAGCGCGCACGCGGCGTCCGGCGCGCCGTACCCGGCCAGCAGGGCCGCCTGGAGCGGGATCATCCCCCGGATGCCCGCGCCCGTCGCCGCGCGCGCGTGGTGCGCCTCGGGCTCGACCAGCGCCCTGGCCTGCGCGGATCCCACCCCCAGCGCGAAGACCCCCGCGAGCGCCCCCGCCAGGGCCCTGGCCGCGGCGCCGCCCGCCGCGCCTTCGCGCGTGGGCCGTGCGGGCGCGGCGGCGAGCGCGGCGCTGGCCAGGGTGCACACCAGCGCACCCGCCGCCACGGAGGGCCGCGTCCCGTGCACCTCGCCCCGGCTCAGGGCGGTCACCCCGAGCGTGTGGACGGCCAGCGCCAGCGCGGGCCTGGCCGCG
>NZ_QPFC01000865.1:0-4571 GCF_003427465.1 Nocardiopsis sp. TNDT3
CCGCGGGGGCTGGCCGCCCGGCACCGCCGGGAGCGCGCCGTGCGGGGCCTCCGGCGGCCTGGTCCCGGTCCCGTGCGGGGCCCGGTCGGGGGTGGGGGGCGTCAACGGGGTTCACCCCTTCTGGAGGATGATGACGGTCCATGCGCCGACGTAGATCCGGTCGCTGTCATTCAGGGGAACCTCCACGTTGGGGGCGATGGGGTTGGCGGTCCCGTTGACCGTGGTGCCGTTGGTCGAGCCCGGGTCGAGGATGGCCCAGGTGCCGCCGGGTTTGGCGACGAGGATCGCGTGGACGTGGGAGATGGCCGGGTCGCCGCCGGGACCGCCCAGGTCGATCTCGGGTGTGAAGCCGCGCGTGGCGCTGCGCCGTCCGATGTGCACCCTGTCCCCGGTGAGCGGCACCCGGCGCTGCGCGCTGCCCTTGGGGAAGGAGATCTGGTCGGGGTCGAGCATGCCCTGGTGGACCATGTACTGGTAGTAGGCGGGGTCGGCGACGACGACCGCGCGCCAGCGCGCTCCCGCCCGCCCTTCGTCGGCGCGGGCGCGCCGGTGGTCCTCGGAGCGCGAGGCGAAGTCGTATCCGCACTCCTCGCAGAACCGGCCCGCGCGGTAGGTGCCGCACTCGGGGCAGGGGCCTCCCCTGGGAGGGGTCACCGGGCGCGGCGGCGCGGGGGGCCGCGACGGGGCCACGGGGGGTGTGGGCGGTGTCGGATGGCGCTGCGACGGGGGCCGCGACGCGGGGGAGTAGGCCTGGAGGCGCAGCCCGCAGACGTCGCAGAAGTCGGTCGCCGTGGAGCGGTGCCCGGAAGGGCAACTCGGCATGGGTCCCTCCTACCCGGGTGTGGGGGCACCGCCGGCGTCCGGCCCGCTCTGCCGCGGCCGGGTCCGTACGGTCCGGGTCGAGTTGGTGTCCAGGGTCATCTCGTCGACCTTGCTGACACCGGGCTTGAGCCGGACGGTTCCGGTGACGGGGTCGACCACGTCGACGACCCTGCCGAGGAGCCTCGCGGTCTCCTCGTTGCCCGACTCGTGGGCGAGTGCGACGGCGCGGCCGAGCCGCGTGGTGGCGGTGTCGTCGTCGCCGTCGCGACGGGCCGCGAGCCCGTCCTGGATGGCCCTGGCCAGTTCGACCTGGCCGGTGTAGTGGGCCACGCGGGGGTTGATCTCGGTGGCGCGGGCCTCGTCGGCGGTCCACTCCGCGAGGATGTTGCCCGAGGCCAGGACCTGGTCCTCGGCTCCGGCGGTCCCGGGGAGCACCACGCGCACCCATCCGGCGCGCAGCTGGCGGCCGGGGACGCCGGGCGGCACCTGGACGCACACGTGGTAGTCGCGGCTCTCGGTGCCCCAGGACCCCGTGGGGTAGTCGCCCGACTGGGGCACGCGCTCCACGCCGCAGCCGGTGAGGTCGCTGACGGTGGGGGCGACCTGCTTGACGTGGCGGACGACGGCGTTCTGGGGCGTCCACAGCCGCAGCACCACGTCGGCGACGGTCTTGCCCATGGAGGCCTGCGCCATCGCCCGGAAGTCGGCCACCATGTCGGCGGGGTCGGCGATGATGCCTGGGCCTCCGCCGAGCAGGGCGGAGTCGATCCGGCGCAGCTCCTCGACCCTCCAGTCGGTGCCCACGCCCCGGCAGTCGCAGACGAAGGAGCCCGCGACGCGGTCGAGCGCCTGCCCGAAGACCGCGGCGGGCTCGTTGTTCTGGCCGTCGGTGAGCAGGATGGCGTGCTTGATGCCGCCCTCCACGGTCGCGAACAGCTCGGCGGCACGGACGAGCCAGGAACCCATGCGGGTGCCGCCGTCGGCGCGCAGTCCGCCGATCGCCTCCGCGGCCTCGGCGCGGGTGACGGCGTCGGCCCGCACCATCCGCCCGCCTCCCTCGGGGAAGAGCACGGAGGCGTCGCTGTGCCCGGCGACCACCGCGAAGTGGACGCCCTCGCGCAGGACGCCCACGGCGGCGCGGGCGGCCTGCTTGGCCGCGTCGATCTTGGCGCCGTACATCGAGCCGGAGGTGTCCACGATGATCACCTCGGCGGCGCGCACCGAGTCCCCCACCACCACGGAGCCGGTGGAGGTGACGCTGACGATCGCGTGCACCTCGCGTCCGCCCACCGGCAGGAGGACGTTCTGGTCGACCTCGATCCGGAAGCCCGGTTCGGCCGCGCGCTCAGTCGTGTCGGGCACGGGGACCCCCAGCGGGCACGGGAACGATCACGACGGTGATGTTGTCCTTGCCGCCCGCCTCCAGGGCGAGGTCGACGTAGGCGCGCGCGGCCTCGTGGGGTCTGGCCCCCGCCCCCGGGACGGCGTCGGTGAGCGCCTGCGCCTCGGGGAAGTAGTTCCACAGGCCGTCGCTGCACAGCACGACCGCGCCGGGGCCGGTCGGGGTCACGGTGGAGATGTGGGCGTCGATCTCGCCGGAGTCGGCGCCCATCCACGCGACGAGGGCGTGGGCGTTGGAGGAGCGCATCGCCTCCTCGCGGGAGAGCGCCCCCATCTGCACCATCGCCTCGCTCCAGGAGTCGTCCCTGGTCAGCAGGGCCGAAGCGCTGGAAGTGGGGCCTCCGGAGAGCCAGTAGGCGCGGCTGTCGCCGACCCAGCCGACGGTGACGGTGCCCGCGGCGGGGTCGTAGACCGCCGACACGAAGGTGCACGCGGGCGCGGAGCGGGGCGAGTCGGCGATCCCGGCGACCGCCTCGGCGGCCCGGATCATCGCCGCGCCGGTGGCCTCGCGGGGGTCGGCGCCCTGGCTGACGCGCTCGGCGAGGACGGCCACTCCGGTCTCGGCGGTGACGCGGGAGGCCTCGTCCGAGCGCGGCGAGCTGGACACCCCGTCGCAGACCACGGCGCAGACCACGCCGGGTGCGCGGGGGTGGTCGGCGTCGATCACACGGATCGCCATGGCGTCCTCGTTGCGCCTGTGCCGCAGCCCGCGGTCGCTGACGCCGACGGCGGCGCGCGTGCGCACCTCGACGTGGTCGCGCCCGGTGGGCTGGAGGAGGCCGCACCGCTCGCAGTAGCCGTCGCTGACCGCTCCGGGGCACCACGCGCACAGGCCGGGGTTGGCGGGCCGCACCGGGTTGCTCCCGGTGGCGGGCGGCGGCCAGTCGGGGACGGCCTCCGGCTGGGCGGCCGGGGGCGCGGAGGACGCGAACGAGGGCAGGCTGTCCCGGCGTATCGGCTGGGTGACCATGGAGTCGGCCGCGTGCGGGGCGGAGTCGGGCAGCGCCTGCGGCGCGGGCGCGTCCCGCCCGCCCGTGTCGAGGGACCGCAGGCTCACCTGCGGAGCCGTGGGTGCGCCGTCGTCGGGCACCAGGCCGGGACGCGCGTCGGCGCCGGGCGGCACGGCACCGGACGGACCCGGGGCTCCCCCGTTCCGCGCGCCGCCGTCGGCCCCGTCCCGGGACCACCCGCCGGGCGGTACCGCACCGGCCAGGCTCGCCTGCGGGGCGGTGGGCATGCTGTCGGGGTGCCCCGCGTTCTCCGCGCCCTCGGGGAGGGGGCGTCCGCACCCCTCGCAGAAGGCGTCCTCCGTGGACACCCTGTCCGAGCAGGCGGGGCAGGTCCGCACCTTGGTCATCGCCGTTCCCTCGTTCCTCACAGCAGCGTCACGGGGCGTAGGGAGTTGGCCCTGTCGACGAGCTCATAGCGTTCCGACGGCGCGACGGCGCGCTGGGCAAGCGCGCGGTAGCGGCGCTCCAGGTTGGCCCGCACACCGTTCTCGGTGAACGGGGCGCCGAGGAGCTCCTCCCCCGCCGGCGCCCCCGCACCCGCGCCGAGCCAGCCCAGGGCCGACTCCAGGACCCGTACCGTCAGGCGGTCGGCGGACTCGCCGTCCAGGCCGATCCGCTCCAGGCGCCGTCCGGCCTGCACGAAGTCGGCGGCCCCGGTGCCCTGGTGGTGCGCCGCGAGCACGGCGATCAGCGCGGTCTGGGCGTGGACGTGCAGCCGCGACAGCTCCGGGACCGTGTCCAGGACGGCGGTGGCAGCGGCACGGTCCCCCTGGACCAGGCGGATGCGGGCCAGGCCGAACGCGGCGCTGACGAAGGAGCGGTCGGTGTTCCAGACCGCCCGGAACAGGCGGGCGGCGGTCTCGTGCTCGCCGGTCCGTTCGCAGGCCAGGGCCAGTGCGAGCTTGGGCGCGAGTTCCCCGGGCAGGTGGTCGTACAGCTCGTCGAAGTGGTCGCGGGCGTCGCGGAACCGGCCGGTGCTCAGCTCGGCGACGGCCAGGTACCACATGGTGCGCCAGTCGCCCGGGACCACTTCGCTGAACCGCTGGAGGACGTCCATGGCCTCGCCCTGGCGTCCGACGGTGACGAGCGCGCGGACCAGCATCAGCAGGGTCTCGGGGGTGGGCGAGGGCATGGCGCGCAGCGCGGGGACGAGTTCCTCGGGCGGCAGGGTCTGGAAACCGCGCAGGTGCTGGGCGGCCGGGTCGGACTGGTCGATGAGGGGCGCGGGCAGCAGCGCCGCCGCGTCGGTGGGCGGGGGCGCGAGGAGCATGCGGTCGGCGTTGTGGGCGCCGGGGTCGGGTCGGGCGGCGGGGTTCTCCGCGCCGAACAGGGTCGAGG
>NZ_QPFC01000090.1:0-5504 GCF_003427465.1 Nocardiopsis sp. TNDT3
CTCCTGTTCCCCGAGACCCCCGTTCCCGAGACGAAGGCCGAACCATGACCGCGCCCCCGACCCTCCCGCGCTACGCCTGGCTCCTCGCCGGTACCGCCCTGTCCCTCTTCGCGATGCAGGCCGCCTGGGACATCGCGCTGCTCGCGTGGGTCTATCCGGTCCTGCTGCTGCGCTTCGCACGCGCCAGCCGACCGCTGCCCGCCCTGTCGGGCGTCCTCGCCGCCAGCACGACGGCCGTGCTGGTCTGGCTGTGGCTGGCCGACCTGCTCTCCCCGCCGCTGGTGCTGCTCGCCTTGGCCCTGGCCCTGGCCGACGCGGCCCCCTACGCCGTCGACCGCCTCCTGTACCGCCGACTGGGGGAGCGCGCCCCGTGGTGGGTCAGCCTGGTCTTCCCGCTCGCCACCGTGGCCGTGGAGTTCACGGTGGCCTCGGTGACCCCCTTCGGCACCATCCACGGGGTTCTCGGCGCCACCCAGGCCGACAACCTCCCTCTGATCCAGGTGGCCTCGGTGACCGGTGTGTACGGAGTGAGCTTCCTGGTGGCCTGGGCGTGCTCGGCGGCGGCGCTGCTGTGGGCACGCGGCCTGACCGACCGCGCGGCCCGCACGGTGGCGGCGGCCTGCGCCGGGACGGTCGCGCTGGTCGCGGTCGCGGGCGGCGCTCGCCTGGTATTCGCCGCGCCCTCGGGCGACACCGTGCGCGTCGCGGGGGTCACCACCTCGCAGGACGCGTGGGAGGAGCTGGTGCCGACCTTCCGGGAGTACGACTCGTTGGAGGCGCTGCGGGCCGCCGATCCGGTCGTGCTGCGTGAGCGCTTCGGCGTCGTCAACGACGAACTCCTCGCCAGCACCGCGAGGGAGGCGGCCGCGGGCGCCGAGGTCGTGGTGTGGCCCGAGTCGGCGGCCTTCACCCTGGAGGAGGACCGCGACCTGCTGGTGGCCGACATCCGGGAGGTGGCCCGGGACCACGGGGTGTACGTCAACGCCGGTATGTCGGTCTACACCGGGCGGGCTCCCCACATCCGCAACCAGATGCTCATGGTCGCCCCGGACGGCGAGGTCGTGTGGACCTACGACAAGAGCAGGCCGGTGCCCGTCCTGGAGCCCTACGAGCCGGGGCCCGGCACGGTGCCCGTCGCGGACACGCCGGCGGGGAGGCTGGCCGTGGCCATCTGCTACGACGCCGACTTCCCGGGACTGGTCCGCCAGGCGGGCGCGCGGGGCGTGGACGTCCTGCTGGTCGGCGCCAACACCTGGGAGGGGATCAAGGAGATGCACGCGCGCAACGCGGTGTTCCGCGCGGTGGAGAACGGCTCGGCCCTGTTCCGGCAGGCGAGCCGCGGCCGCGCCAACGCCACCGACCACCAGGGGCGGGTGCTGGCGACGACCGACTACTTCACCACCGGGCAGCAGACCATGGTCGCCATGGTGCCCCGGGAGGGGGTGACCACGGTCTACTCCCGGATCGGGGACGCCTTCGCCTGGACGTGCGTCGCCGCCCTGGCCGCGCTCGCCGTGCTCTCGGTGGCCCGGCCGCGCCGGGAGTGAGCCGAGGGTCCCGGGTCCGAGAGGGCGACCGCGGTCCTGGCGCTCGTGCGCGGACTCGCAGGCGGTTCCCGGCCGGGCACCGGCAACGGGCTCCGGACGACCGCCCGGACCGGCTGTTCCCCGGCTGACGGGAGCGGCGCACGAACGGCCCGCCCGGGGCACGGGTGCTCCGGGCGGGCCGTGCCCTCCCGGCCGGGGCCGGGAGGGTGGTAGGTCAGTTGTTGCCGAAGAAGTGGTCGGCGGCGGCACCGCCCGGGTCCTCCGCGATACCGCTCACGGTGTCCACCTGGTCCTGGAAGCCGCCGACCGCCTCGGTGGCGCTGTCCTGGAAACCGCCCACGGCCTCCTCGCCGTAGGCCTGGGCGCCTTCGGCGAACCCGCCGACGGCTTCCTCGCCGTAGGCCTGCGCGGCCTCTCCGGCGCCGCCCAGGGTCTCACCGACCCCGCCCACGGCCTCGCCGACTCCGCCCACGGCGTCGGACACTCCCTGGGCTGCTTCCTCGGCTGCTCCGCCGAAGATGTTGCTCAACCAGTCCATCACGTCGCGCACATCCTTATCTCAGGTCCGTGGGGGCCTATTCCGTCTATGTCTACCCGGCCCGGGTAAACTCTCAGTAAGAGATGGACGCGCAGAGTGATCGCACAGGGGCGCAACGCGACTTCCGCGCTGCTCCCTTTCCCGGGAGCCGCTGGTCAGCGCACGAGGTCTCCACCCCAGGCGACGGGGAGCGAACCCACGAAAACGCCGACGGTGTCCACGATCACACCACTGGTGCCTTTCTGCCACCCCCGTGACCGTGCGCAAATCCGTGTTCTGGACTGCCGGAACTCCCGGCCAGATCGGCGACCCCGCCGCACCGGGGGATTGCGGTCGGAATCCGGCCACAACCCGCCGGAGAATGGGCCGTATGGCCGACACGAGTGCGCGGATGCTGCGCCTGCTCTCCCTGCTCCAGACCGGCAGGTCCTGGCCCGGCGCGGACCTGGCCGCCGCCCTGGAGGTCAGCCCGCGGTCGCTGCGCCGCGACATCGACCGGCTGCGCGAACTGGGCTACGCGGTGGAGAGCCTCCGCGGTCCCGGAGGCCACTACCGGCTGGCCGCTGGCCGCGCGGTGCCGCCCCTGCTCCTGGAGGACGACGAGGTCGTGGCCGCCGCCCTGGGCCTGCGGATCGTCGCCGCCGGGCTCGGCGGGGTGGAGGGGGTGGAGGAGAGCGCGGAGCGGGCCCTGGCCCGGCTCGGCCGGGTACTGCCCTCGCGCCTGGCCCGCAGGGCGAAAGCCATGGCCGCGGCGGTCGAACCGGAGCAGCGGGTGTGGCCGGGCGTGCGGACACGGGTCCTCACCGACCTGGGCGAGGCCGTCGCGGACGGGCACTGGGTCCGGATGCTCCACCGCGGCGGCGACGGCCGCGAGCTGCGCCGCAAGGTGGACCCGTACCGGCTGGTCCTGACCGGACGGCGCTGGTACCTGTTCGCCTGGGACCGCGAGCGCGACGACTGGCGGACCTTCCGACTCGACCGGATCACCGGGGTCACCCCCACGAGGGCGCCCTTCACCCGCCGGGAGCTGCCCGGGGAACCGCTGGCCGAGCACCTGGAGCGGGGCTTCGGGGCGGGGCGGGCCCGGCACACGGTGTCGGTCCTGTTCGACGCGTCGGCCGGGGAGGTGGCGGCGCGGATCTCCCGGATCGACGGCGACCTGGAGGCGGTCGGCCCCGACCGGGCGCGCTACACCGCCCGCGTGGACTCCCACGAGTGGCTCGCGGTCGTCCTCGCGCTCACCGGCCTGCCCTTCACGGTCGAGGGTCCGCCGGAGTTCGCCCGCCGCACCGCGGCGCTCGCCGACCGGCTCCACCGGTCCGTGGACACCACCGGCTGAGAGCGGCGCCGTGCCCGGACGCCGGGTGCCCGGCGTCCGGGCGCGTTCTCAGGGGACGATGGAGTCGACGTATCCGCCGTCCACCCGCACGGCGGCCCCCGTGGTGGCCGAGGCCAGCGGCGAACTCAGGTAGGCGACCATGTTGGCGATCTCCTCGGGTTCGATCAGCCGCTGCAGCAGCGACTGCGGCCGGTGCAGGCGCATGAACTCCCGCTGCGCCTCCTCCCACGGCAGGTTCCGGTCGACGAGCTGGTAGACGAAGTCCTCCACGCCTCCGGTGTGGGTGGGACCGGCGATCACCGAGTTGACGGTCACCCCCGTGCCCGCGGCCTCCTTGGCGAACCCCCGCGAGACCGCGAGCAGCGCCGTCTTGGACATGCCGTAGTGGATCATCTCGGCCGGGATCACCACCGCCGAGTCGCTGGCGATGTTGAGCACCCGGCCCCACCCGCGTTCCGTCATCCCGGGCAGGAACTCCCTGGTCAGGCGCACGGCGGAGAGCACGTTGACCTCGAAGTAGCGCCGCCACTCCTCGTCGGAGATGTCGAGCGCGTCCTGAGCCCCGAAGATCCCGAGGTTGTTGACGAGCACGTCGAGCCGGGGGAGCAGCTCGCGGAGCCGGTCGACGCCCTCCTCGGTGGTCACGTCGGCGGTCGCGGCCACCAGCGCGGCCCCGGGCACCCGCTCGGTGACCGCCTCCACCGCGCGGGCCACCTTCTCCTCGCCGCGCCCGTTGACCGCCACCGTCGCCCCGGCGCGCGCCAGCGTCGTGGCGATGGCCAGGCCGATGCCCTGGGTCGAGCCGGTCACCAGGGCCGTGCGTGTACGCAGATCGATGTCCATGGGGTCACGCTACGTCGCTCCGTGCCCCGCCGCCCAACGCGACCCGGCGACCGGGGTGGTGTGGGCGGCCGGGGCGACCGCGAGACGTGCGTGGATCCTGCGCGCCCCGTCCGGCTGTCGGGCGCTGGGCGGGGACCGGCCCCGCCGCCGGCGCCGTGGCCGTCAGGGTTCAGGGCCCGCTCCGCACGCTACACCGGCACCACTTCCGGCCGCCCCCTCACGCGGGCTCGTACTCGGCGTCCTCGGACAGACGGCGCAGCGTGGGCAGGTCGATCAGTTCGGTGTGCGTTCCCGCGCTGCCGCAGGTGAAGGCCCCCGCCACCGCACCGGCCAGGACGCACAGCTCCACGGGTTCCCCGCCGAGCCAGGCGTGCAGGAAGGCGGCCACGAACGCGTCCCCCGCGCCGTTGCTGTCCACCACCGGCCGGTTCGGCCGCACCGCGGGAAAGCCGCGCGGCGCGTCCCAGCCCCGTTCCAGGACGTGGCAGCCCCGTTCGCCGTCGGTGGCGACGGCGACCCGGGCCCGCCCCCGGCCGACCACGTCGCGCAGCACGTCCCCGACCCCGTCGCGGACCCTCGCCGCGCTCATGAACACCACGTCCGAGCGCAGCGCGTAGTGCAGGTGGTGGGGGTTCGTCCCGTCCCAGTCGTGCAGGTCCGTGGAGGTGGTGAGGCCGTGGCGCTCCAGGTCCCCGTACATGTCCCGGTTGTGGCCGATGATCGACAGGTGCGCGTGCCGGGCCCGTCGCACGAAGGGCAGGTAGAACTCCGGGGGCAGCCGCAGGTCTCCCGGATGGCGCCCGTCGTAGAAGGAGAAGCGGCGCCCGCTCCGGTCCACGAGGTTGACGCCCCGGGGCGTGCCGTGCGGTGAGACGGTGTGGCTGAAGTCCAGTCCCCGCTCGGCGTAGGAGTCGAGCACCATCCGGCCCTGGGCGTCGTCCCCCAGGTAGTCGATGAACTTGGTGGCCAGCCCCAGCGCGTGGCACCCCAGCGCCACCCCGTTGCCGGTGTGCCCCACGTAGTCGACCACCGGCGGGACGAACACCGAGTCCCCGCCGGGCAGGGCCAGCTCGTCCACCCGGACGATCGTGTCGACGCCCGAGCCCCCCACCACCAGCACGTCGTATCCGTCCGTCACGGACTCCCCCTCGTCTCCGTCCGCCTCCCTGGGACAGGCGGCCCCGGCAAAGCATAGGGACGTCCGGACACCGCGACCAGGGGACGCGGTCGTCGGGAG
>NZ_QPFC01000866.1:0-1460 GCF_003427465.1 Nocardiopsis sp. TNDT3
GGCAGGCCCCCTGCGGAAGGGGCGGGCGCGCCCCCGCCGGGGCGGACCGCGCCGGTGCCGCTGCCGAAGGGATGGCGGGTGTCGCCGACGTGGGTCCCGGGGCCCACGGTCCGCCTCGCGGGGGCCGGTGTCGAAGCGCTTCGCGTCGTGGCAGGTCCGGGGCCCCTCTGGTGCGCGGGGGTGTTTTTGCCGTAGGCTGGAAAGCGCTTTCATACGGAAAGGTGGTAACAACCCATGGGTGATCACGTGCTGGGTGTCGCCATGAACGGCGTCACCGGACGCATGGGGTACAGGCAGCACCTGACCCGGTCTGTCCTGGCCATCCGGGAGGCGGGCGGCGTACGCCTGCCCGACGGCTCCCGGATCATTCCCGAGCCCGTCCTGGTCGGACGCTCCGAGCACAAGCTGCGCGAGATCGCCGAACGCCACGGAATCGAGCGCTGGTCCACCGACCTGGACGGTGTGCTCTCCGACGACGACATCACGGTCTACTTCGACTCGCAGATCACACACGCCCGCGAGGCCGCCGTGCGCGCGGCCATCGCCGCGGGCAAGCACGTCTACGTCGAGAAGCCCACCGCCAGCACGCTCAGCGCCGCCCTGGAGCTGGCCAAACTGGCCCGCGACGCGGGCGTGCGCAACGGCGTGGTCCAGGACAAGCTCTTCCTGCCCGGCCTGCTCAAACTGCGCAGGCTGGTCGAGAGCGGCTTCTTCGGCCGGATCCTGTCGGTGCGCGGCGAGTTCGGCTACTGGGTCTTCGAGGGCGACTGGCAGCCCGCCCAGCGCCCCAGCTGGAACTACCGCGCCGAGGAGGGCGGCGGCATGGTGCTGGACATGTTCCCGCACTGGCACTACATCCTGGAGCACCTGTTCGGCCCGGTGCGCGCGGTCACCGCCAAGGTGGCCACCCACATCCCGCGCCGCTGGGACGAGGAGGGACGGCCCTACGAGGCCACGGCCGACGACTCCGC
The DNA here is from genome assembly GCF_003427465.1 of Nocardiopsis sp. TNDT3. Lineage (NCBI taxonomy): Bacteria > Bacillati > Actinomycetota > Actinomycetes > Streptosporangiales > Nocardiopsidaceae > Nocardiopsis > Nocardiopsis sp. TNDT3. The sequence goes on from NZ_QPFC01000866.1 coordinate 972, forward strand.
CTACGGCATCTTCGAGCTGGACGGCGGCGTCATCGCCCAGATCAACTCCTCCTGGAACGTGCGCGTGGCCCGCGACGAACTCGTGGAGTTCCAGGTCGACGGCACCCACGGCAGCGCCGTGGCGGGGCTGCGCTCCTGCCGCGCCCAGCACCGCTCGGCCACGCCCAAGGCGGTCTGGAACCCCGACCTGGAGGACCCGGGGCGCTACCGGGAGCAGTGGGAGCCGGTGCCCGACAACACCGAGTTCCCCAACGGGTTCCGCGCCCAGTGGGAGGACTTCCTGCGCCACGTGGTCCTGGACACCCCCTTCCCGCACGACCTGCTCTCGGGCGCGCGCGGCCTCCAGATGGCCGAGGCCGGACTCCAGTCGGCGCGCACCGGCCGCACGATCGAACTGGACGAGGTCACCCTCGCATGAGCACACTCCTGCTACCCGCCGCCGACGGCACCGCCGCCCCCTACACCCTGAGCGGCACCCCCGTCGACGCC
>NZ_QPFC01000867.1:0-1575 GCF_003427465.1 Nocardiopsis sp. TNDT3
GCTGCGGGGCCGGACACGAGACGCCCGGGGCATCCGTCCTCTCTCGGGCCCCTCTTCTTCCGGGTCCTGGTGGCCATGCGGGGGTGCCCTCTCAGCAACCGGCCTGCTTCGCGGGACGGGCTCCTCACCTCCCGCGAAGACCCTGTGTTCCCTTCCGGTACTGCCGGGGTGGTGCGTGGCTCCCGGCTGCGGGGCCGGACCTGGGCGCGTGATTCCCAGGGCAGTGCTCTGACCGCGCACCCGGACCGCAGGCCGCAGATGCTGCACTCCACCAGGCCCTCGTCACCGCGGTGCCCGTCCGGCCCGCGGAAGAGCACCCGAGCTCGGCCAACGAAGACCACTCCAGGCACCGCACCTCGCGCACAGCCCTGCCCGTGGCTCCCGCCACGCGCAAGAACCCGACTCGTGTGGAATGGACATGAAAAAAGCCCCTGGGTCCGGCACATCCGTGCCGGACCCAGGGGCTTGTCGGGGCTGCCCGGGACAGGGGTCCCGGGCAGCCTCAGACAGCGCTCAGCCTTCCACCTCCCCCAGCAGGGCCAGCAGCGGGGTGAGGTCCCCGCCGTGCTCCCAGCGGAACGCCCGCGCCCTCTGGGCCAGATCCCGGGTGAGCAGCATGCTCTCCGTGGCGAAGCCGTCCGGGGAGCGCTCCTCGCGCGCAAGCTCGTGCACGTTGCGCTGGGGGTCACTGACCCAGTCGGCCCGCACGTGCGGGATCAGCAGTCCCGCACCGCCCGCCTCACTGCGCGGTGCGCCAGCCTCGCTGCCCCCAGGGGCGAAGGACGCCGAGACGATGACGACCCTGGTGCTCTCGTGCGGCCCGCACCGCACCGAGGTGCGGTGGGCCTGTCCCAGCGAACGGGGCGTGTAGTACATCAGCTCCTCCCGGTCCTGCACGAGCGGGGCGGGGAGCCCCCGCAGGGAGGCGACGTCGACCCCGTTCGCGTCGTAGGGGTCGGGCAGGAGCTCCCTCATCTGCACGAAGGTGCTGGTACGCACCGAGATCACGTCAGGCAGCTCGGTCACGGCCAGGGCGCCTTGGTCGCGGTGGATGACGAGGTGGTCGTTGGCCACGAACGTGAAGCCCTGGTTAAGCAGGGCTCCCAGCATCAGGGTCGTCTTGCCGGCGCGCTCGTCGCCGACGATGACGACCAGCAGATCGCCCTTGCGGACCGCGGAGGCGTGCAGCATGGTGTAGCCGCTCTGCTCCCAGTGGTCGATCAGCACCTCGCGGAGCGCGTTGCGGGTTCCCGCCTTCAACGACGTGGGATCTGTCGTGGCGCGGTGCAGGACACCGCGCTCGAGGTCGACGCGGTATCCGGCCCCCCAGTCGTTGATCTGCATCCGGTCGGGGTCGGGGGCGGTGAGCAGGGACTCAATCGTCCAGCGTGTCGTGGGCAGCGGGGAACGGGGGAAGAACTCGTCCAGGTAGACCAGCAGGTCCGGGTGGTCGGTACGTACCTCGACCCGCAGGTCGGTGTCCAGGGCGTAGACCGCCCGGGAGAGCTCGTGCTGTGGGTTCATGTGCGGGCTCCGTTTCCGGAAGCCGGAAAAGCACGAAGCCGCCCTCCGAAG
>NZ_QPFC01000868.1:0-2075 GCF_003427465.1 Nocardiopsis sp. TNDT3
GGCCACCGCGTCACCCTCCCCCGCCGGCCCGCGCCCTCCGGTGCCACAGCTCCAGGTCGGCCCTGATCTCCCGGGTCCTGGGGTGGTCGGGCCCCAGGATCCGCAGCTGGTCGGGCAGAAGGGCCTCCATCGCCTCGGCCGCCCGCACGGGATCGCCCGCCTCACCGCGGAAACGGGCCAGGCTGTGGCGGGTGGTGAGGACGTGGGGGTGGTCGGCGCCCAGATAACGGACCTGGTCCGTCAGGAGTTCGCCGAGCCCGTCCAGCGCGCCCGCGTGGTCTCCTCGGACGCCCCGCCAGGCGGCGATCTGGCCGCGGGTGCTGAGGGTGTCGGGGTGGCCGGGCCCCAGGAGGCGCAGCTGGTCGGGGAGCAGTGCCTCGAAGCCCGCGATGGCCCCGTCGACGTCACCCGCCCTCCCCCGCCACCGGGCGGTCTGGCCGCGGATGACCATGGTGCTCGGGTGGTCGGGGCCCAGCACGCGCCGGTGGTCCCCGATCAGCGACCGGTAGGTCTCGAAGGCGGCCCGGGCGTCCCCCGCCCGACCCTTCAGGGAGGCCAGGTGGCCGCGCGCGGCGAGCGCCTCGGGGTGGTCGGGGCCCAGGCGGCGCAGCAGGCCCGGCAGAAGGTCCTCCAGCGCCTCGCACGCGCCTCGGGAGTCACCCGCCCGTCCGCGCCACCGCGCCGCCTGGACCCGGGTGACCAGGGTCTGGGGGTGGTCCGCGCCCAGGGCCCGCGTCATGTCCTCGGCCAGGTCCCGGAAGCCCCGGGCGGCGTCGGTGGCCTCGCCCGCCATGCCGCGCCACAGGACGAGTTCGTGGCGGGCCGCCAGCGAGTCCGGGTGCCGGGGGCCCAGCCGGAGGTCGGCGGCCTCCACCAGGGACTCGAACCGGGCCGTGGCCTGGGAGAGCGCGCCGGAACGGCCGAAGCTGCTCCCGAGCGCGAACAGCACCCGGTGCGCGCCGTCCCCCCACAGCCACTCGCCGCCGTGCTCGTCCAGCGCGGCGGCGTTGGCGCGCAGCCGCTGTCCCAGGGGGCTGGCGTGCACGCGCACGGGCCAGACCGACAGGAGCGCCTCGGCGGCCGTGTGCACGGTGTCGCGGTCGACGGCGGTCGCGGGGTGGTCCCGGGTGGCGCGCTGCACGAGGCGGTGCGCGCCCACCACGGCGTCGTGTCCGAACCCCGTGCGGGTGACCAGGTGCAGTCTGGCCAGCGCGGACAGGGCGTCGTCGGCGTCCTGGGCGGTGGGCCGCGGGCCGTCGGGGCGTGCACGGTGGAGGTGGTCCAGAACGGGCTCCGAGGTCAGGACCGCGGCGGGGATGCCGGTGGGGTCCAGCACGCTGACCAGCCGCATCATCGGCCGCGCCAGCCCTTCGGGGGCCAGGGTGTCGGCGTGCTCGACGGAGACCGCCCAGGTGGCGGCCACCGTCCGGGATCCGTCGTCGGGCAGGCTCTCCCCCTCCGGGAACACCCTCGCCAGGGTGCGCCGCCGGTCCCGGAGCAGGGCGCGGTAGGAGTCGCAGGTCATGCCGTCCCTGCGGTCGCGGACGTAGGCGGCGGCGTGGGACAGGGCGAGCGGCAGGTGGCCCAGTTCGTCGGCCAGGGCCCTCAGCTCCGCTCCGCCGGGTACCCGGGGCAGGTCGCGGAGCGCGGTGGCCAGGTAGGCGAGGGATTCCGGCGGCGCGTAGGTGCCGACGCCGACGAACGTGCGGCCCCGACCGGCCAGTGCGGTGTCGGTGCGGCGGGTGGTGACCACGAGGCGGCCCTGCGGCCCCGGTGCGTGGGCGGCGGGGGTGGCGTTGGGCGGCCACAGGCCGCTCGCGTGCCGGGGGACGTCGAGGTTGTCCAGCACGACCAGCCAGCGCCGGTCGGTGGTCTGGAGCCAGGCGAGGAACTGGTGGGACGCCCGTTCGGGGTCCTCGTCCACGTGGCCGGAGACGACCCGGCGGGCGGCGTCGGCGTAGGTCTGCGTGATGGCGGACCGCTCGGCCGCGGGTACCCACACCACCAGGTCGACCCGCTCCTTCGCCAGGAGGGCGCGGGCGTGGTGGGCGGCCAGCTGGGTCTTGCCCGCCCCG